>JBCCZQ010000014.1:0-46505 GCA_039187315.1 Planctomycetota bacterium
GCGGTCGTAGTCGGAGCTGGTGGCCTCGATCTGGTGGCGGATCTGCTCGACGCGGCCCTTGATGTCGGTGGAGCTGCCGGCGCCTTCGATGATGGTGGTGTTGTCCTTGTCAACGACGACCTTCTTGGCGCGGCCGAGCTCGGAGAGCTCGAGCTTTTCGAGGTCGATGCCGAGCTCTTCCATAACGGGCTGGCCTCCGGTGAGGATGCCGATGTCTTCGAGCATGGCCTTGCGGCGGTCGCCGAAGCCGGGTGCCTTGACGGCGGCGACCTTGAGGATGCCGCGGAGGCGGTTGACGACGAGGGTGGCGAGTGCTTCGCCCTCGATGTCCTCGGCGATGATCAGCAGCGACGAGCCGGACTCGGCGACCTTGCCGAGGACCGGGAGGATGTCCTTGGCCGACGAGAGCTTCTTCTCGTGGATGAGGATGTACGGCTTCTCGAGCTCGCACTCCATCGCGGCCGGGTCGGTCACGAAGTGGGGCGAGAGGTAGCCCTTGTCGAACTGCATGCCCTCGACGAGCTCGACCTCGGTCGCGAGGCCCTTGCCCTCTTCGATGGTGACGACGCCGTCCTTGCCGACCTTGTCCATAGCCTCGGCGATGATGGCACCGATGGTGTCGTCCTGGTTCGCGGAACACGTCCCGACCTGGGCGATCTCCTTGGAGTTGGCGACGGGCTTGGACATGCTGGTCAGCTCATCGACAACCGCGCTGACGGCCTTGTCGATGCCGATCTTGACCTGGTTGGGGTTGGCGCCGGCGGTGATGTTCTTGAGGCCTTCGGTGTAGATGGCTTCGGCGTAGATCGTTGCGGTGGTGGTGCCGTCGCCCGCATCCTTGGAGGACTTGCTGGCAACTTCCTTGACCATCTGAGCACCCATGTTCTCGAAGGCATCTTCGAGCTCGATCTCCTTGGCGACGGAGACGCCGTCTTTAGTGACGTTGGGCGCGCCGAAGGATTTCTCAAGGACGACGACTCGGCCGGAGGGGCCGAGGGTGACCTTGACGGCGTCGGCGAGCTTCTGGACGCCGCGGAGGATGCGCTCGCGTGCGTCTGTGTTGTATGCGATCTGCTTGGCTGGCATGTTCGTGTACTCCAAATGCGTTGATACGTCTTCGGTGTCGTGTTTCAGTGGCTTGCGATGGCGGGTGTCTCGGCGCCGATGCGGATCCACGCGACGGCGGCGGGCTCGATGATGTACTCGCTGCGGCCGTCGGTGAGCTTGATCAGCCCGTCGTCCTCTTCTGGAACGAGCATGGCGTTGTTGATGGTCAGGAGGCTGGCGGCGCCGTCGAGGTTGGTAAAGGCGATCAGCGCGTCGCGCTGGCCGGTGAGGTCGGAAAGGGCTTGTCGGAGCTGGGCGGGGTTCATAGGTGGTCGCTCTAGCTCATGAAGACGGCCTGGACGGCCTCGGGATCGATGACGAGCGTGCCGATGAGTTCCTTTTTCTCGGCGGGGCTGATGCAGCCGACGAGGATGACCGCGCCCTTGGGGGCGGTTTCGGCGATCTTGAAGTACTTGTCATAGAGCGGATCATGATCGGCGTGCGTGAAGTGGTGGGCAGGGGCATGAACGGCCTGGAGGTGGCTGACGGTGTAGTCGTGCCCGCCGATGACGATGTGGAGGTTGCAGCCCGATTTGATGGCCGTCTCGAAGAGCTCACCGATGTCCGCCTTGTTCATGGTGTTTTCCTTCTGCAGGGCGGATGACGCACGCCCGGTGTTGGGGTTCCGCCTCGCTTGTGCTGCTGGCTCAGTCGACGATGGCCAGGACGTCGGACTCGCTCATGATGAGGTACTCGTCGCCGTCGAGCTTGATCTCGGTGCCGGCGTAGCTGGTGAACAGGACGCGATCGCCGCTGGACACAGTCAGCGGGATGCGCTCGCCGGTCTCGTGGTTGAGGCTGCCCTCACCGATGGCGACGATCGTGCCGCTCTTGGGCCGCTCCTGGCCGGACTCGGGGAGGATGATGCCCGCGGCTGTGGTCGCCTCGGGCTCGTCACGCTCGACGATGATCTTATCGTGGAGCGGGGTGATGTTGACCTTCGTCTTGGTCTTCGTGGCCATGGTTTTCTCCATCCAGGTGATGTGTGTGGATTGCGGAACAGATGCTTGCCCCCGACGGAGCAAGCCGTGGATCAGGTGGGCCAGCGATCTCGATAGTGGCGGGTGATGCAGCGGCGGAGCAGCTCGAGGAGGGTCTCGACATCGCGGGTGCTGCGTGGGCGGTCGATGACGGCGAAGGCGCCGAGCCGAAGGGCGGCGGAGAGCTGGCGGGCCTCATCGCGGCGGGTCTTGGCGTTGGTGATGGCGACCGTCGGCGGCCGATGGGCGAGGCGCGCAAGGACCTCGAGCAGCCGCCAGCCTGCCTCCTGCGACGGAGTCGGCGAGCAATCGGGCGTCACGGCCGGGGTGTCGAGCGGGAGCCCCAGGTCGACCACAGCGACGTGGATCTGGGTCGCGGCCATCAGATCGGACGCCTGGCGGCCCGAAGCGGCATGGTGGGACCGGACGCCCATGGGCTCAAGCAGCCGAGGGAGCCGTGCGGCCCAGGTGTCGGCATCGGCGTGGGGCTTGGTCGAGGCATCGGAAAGGAGCAGGTTCAGGCGGGCCGAGCTGCCATCGCGCGGCCCCGCTCCGGCGGCCGAAGCGAATGGATCCTGCTGGGGATGGAATCGGACCGCACGCATGCCACACGGCGGGGCAAAGGGCGTGCCCACGGTGCCAGCGGCGGGAGCGAGGCTCCCGGGCAGGATCGGCTGTCTCGGGCGTGCGGACAGGGATCGGCGGGTGTCAGATTGGCAGGCGGGTGAGCTGTTTAGACTCGCTGCATGGAGATCGTGGTTGTAGTCCTCGGGGTGCTGTCGGCTGGGCTGGCGGCGGCGTGTGTTTGGCTCGGGTTGCGGCTTGGCCGATCCGGGGGCGAGGCCTCATCGGCGGCGGACCGTGCGGAGGCAGCCGAGGCACGGGCGGCCGGGCTTGAGTCGTCGCTGGACAAGGCCCGGACGGAGGCGGCGGAGGAGCGGGATCGGCAGACCGGCCGGGTCGTCGTTCTGAGCGAGGAGCTGGCCGAGGCCCGAGCGAGGCTGGCGGAGTTGGCCGAGCGGCTGCGCGAGCGGGACGCGGTGGAGGCCCGGTTCCGCGAGGCGTTCGAGAGCCTGACCGCGTCGGCGCTCAAGGCGGGGCGGGAGGAGTTCCTGGCCCAGGCCAGGCCCGTTTTTGAGGCGGCCAAGAAAGAGCAGTCGGACCTGGTCAAGCCGATCGGGGATGTGCTCAAGGCGACGCGGGAGAAGCTCGAATCGATCGAGAAGGCGCGGGCGGAGAGCTTCGCGGCGCTGCACGAGCGGATGGAGCTGGTGACGCAAGCCGGGCGCGGGCTACGCGACGAGACCAACCGGCTGACGCGTGCGCTGAGCCGGCCCGAGGTGCGCGGGCAGTACGGCGAGATCCAGCTGCGGCGGGTCGCGGAGCTGGCGGGGATGGCGAGCTACTGCGACTTCACCGAGCAGACGAGCGTACGCGACAGTGACGGTGCGCTGCTCCGGCCGGACATGGTTGTGACGCTGCCGAACGAGCGAGTCATCGCGGTGGACGCGAAGACGAACACGTACGCGTATATCGAGGCGGTGAACGCCGCGGACGACATCGAGCGGGAGCGGCACCTGGACCGCTTCGCGAAGCATGTCGGCGAGCAGGCGAAGAAACTCGCGGAGAAAAGCTACTGGTCGGCGTTCGAGGGATCGCCGGAGTTCGTCGTGATGTTCGTGCCGGGCGACCACTTCATCGACGCGGCACTCACGCGGCAGCCTGAGCTGCTCGACCACGCGGCGCAGCGTGGCGTGATCCTGGCAAGTCCCAGCACCCTGATCGGGCTGCTGCGGGCGGTGGCGGTCGGCTGGCAGGAGCACCGGCTCGCGGAGGAGGCCGGCGAGCTGTTCAAGCTCGGCAAGGAGCTGCACGAGCGGGCGGCGGTGGCGTTCGAGCACGCCGGCAAGCTCGGCAAAACGATCAGCCAGACCGTCGGGCACTACAACAGCCTGGTCGGATCGATCGATTCGCGGCTCGTGCCCACGCTCCGCAAGTTCGAGGACGTGGGCTCAAAAAGTGCGCGGACCCTCGAGGAGATGAAGCCAGTCGAACGGCAGCCTCGCCTCCTTGAGAACACAGAAGGGTCCGACCGCGGAGCCTGATTCTTTGTGCTAATCTCGGACGAGCTTGTTCCGGAGGGCAGGATCGATGCTGCTGATATTCAACGGCGCGCCGAAGGGTGGAAGCACGTGGCTGCTCCAGATCGTGACCTCGTTAGGGATCCATGCTCGGATCCCGAAGGGCTATCAGCAGGAAGGCTGGGCGAACTCCTCGCTTGCGGATGACAGAGTACAACCATTCCTCAACGAGGTTGATATTGAGACAGGACAGTACTGTTGCAAGCAGCACTGGTTCGGAGAGCAATGGCACCGAGAACTGCTCGAAATACCTCATGTACGCGTACTGAACATCATCCGCGATCTTCGCGATGTTGTGGTGAGTCGATACTTCCACGACATGCGTCTCGGTATCGTTGAAGATGGAGTATCCATTGAACACTATTGGGGGCATCACAACGGCCGCGGCCGTGCGAAGCGGTACATCGATTACCACCTTTTTTGGCACGATCACGAGAGAGACAGAGAGCCGTGGCTCGCGAGCTACGAGCGGCTGCACGATGATTTCTACGCTGAAGTACAAGCCCTGTTGAAGCACATCGGGCTCGATGATCTCGGCGATGAAGCGATCCACCGAGCCCACCGCGCGACGAGTCTTGCGAACCGACCTTCAGAATCAGGAGATGGCAAGTTTTTCCGCAAAGGGATCGTGGGCGATTGGAAGAACCACCTCCCGGCCTGGATTGTTGACGAGCTCGATGGCATGATCGAGGAGACGGGGTACAGCCGATTGCTGGCCAAGATCGGCTCTCGAACCTGAGCTAGGACCATCCATGTCGATCGGGGTGCAGGAAGAGGTAGTCGCGCTCAGCCGGGTCGTGCGCATCGAGCTCGCGGGCCGTGTGGTGTTTCTCGTTGAAGGCGAAGAGCCGGTAGCCCATCGCCTGGAGTGGCCCGATCGTGTCGGCGGGCGTCTTGCCGAGGTTGCCGCAGCGGTCGGATATCTCGCAGTAGATCGCGGGCTTGTGCGCCGCGATGGTGCGTTGTCCGCCCGCGATCACAAGGGATTCGGCGCCCTCGACGTCGATCTTCATGAAGTCGACGGATGACAGCTTCTCGCGCTCGACCACGGCGTCGAGCGTGTCTGTGTTGATGATCAGCTCGGCGACGGCGTGCGCGGTGGAGGTGCCGAATGTGTCGGCGTGCGCGGTGTCTCCCATGTGGGCGGCGCCGGGGCTGATGCGTTGCGATGGTCGGACCGGGATGTAGATCGAGACCTGCCCGTTGCTGTCGGACAGGGCAAAGCGGTGGCGCGTGACGTTGGGCAGGCCGCGTGTGACACGGTGGAGCAGCGTGAAGTTGTAGTCGACGGGCTCGAAGGCGTGGACCGCGACGCCCGGGAGCCTCGAGAGCGGCCGGGTCATCTTGCCGTGGTTCGCGCCAATGTCGAGGACGACGGCGTTCTGCGGGATCCAGCGGCTGAGCGCATCGACGAGCGGGCCGAACCGGTTCCGGAAGCGAGCCTGGTAGTAGTGGTCGAGGCGAGCGATGCGCTGGGAAAGCGACCGGAGGTTCAGCGAAGAAGCGGGACGGATCTCAGGCGCAGACGCGTGCGGGGCTGACTCGGCTGGTGTTGTGTCGGTCATGAGCGGATCCGGGGTCAATTGTCGGCCCGGGATCGACGGGCCGCCGCGTGAGCGTAGAGCGCGAGGAGGCCGGCGAGGTAGAACGCGGGCCCAATGAGCTCGACGGACTCCTCGATCGCGTGCGCTAGATGGATCTCGATGCGGCCTCGGAGCAGATCGTCGACAGCAAAACCTGTGGCCAGACAGAGGGCGGCGGCGAGGCCGAGCCAGAACGCACGCGGACGCGTCACCAGCACGCGCCAGATCGTCGAGCGGGCCATGAACGCCGGTACGGCGAGCAGGAGCAAGACGGCGAGAGCGGCGGCAGCCCAGGCGAGCTTGAGCAGCGGGTTGACAGCGCCGTCGAGCCACCAGTCGATGCGGTAACGCACGCCGTAGTCGCCGAGGGTTTCGGGGTTGAGGTAGATGTGGGCGTCGAGCTCGCGCGCGGCGGCCACGGTCGCGAGCACGCCAAGGAGGAAGACAGCGGCACGGTCGGGCCTACGGAGCGTCCGGAGCGATGCTGCGGCGGCGATGAGCGCTGTGCAAATCCACAGGCCGATCTGCGCGCGCTCCACGGCGCCACCCTCTTCGAACAGGCCCGTGCCCGCATCGGTGAGAATGCCGAAGGCGACGGCAATCACGATCGCAACGACGAAGACAATCCGGTAGCCGAGGCTGGCGGTCGTCCGGTGGCTGCCGCTAGCGACGGTCTGTGGCACCTGAACTCCCATGCGTGGACCGGTGTGGATGCTCCGGAGCAATCGTGCCCGCTGATTCTTGGAAGATCGGGGCTTGGATCAAGAAACGGCCAAGATTTCGCCTCGATTGGTCCAAGGCAACCAAGACCGTCCGGAGGCCGCAGCGTGCTCATCTTCGTCGCCTGGACTCCTGCTCCAACTGGCGGCGATTGAGATCATCGAGCAAGAATTCGATCTTGTCATCGAACTCCCTGACCTGTTCAAACCGCAGCGGCGATCGTTCTTGCAGCGTGAGCCCGGGCGATTCCTCGACAACATCCACGATGGGTTCCGGTGGAGAATCCGCCGAGGGATCTGGCACGGCATCGATGGCCGGGCCGGTCTGTGCGGTAGGGTCGAGGGCCGCGACAGCCGCTCGACCGTCACTGAGCCGCTCGTCTAGATCCTCAACCCGGTTGGCCTGCGTGGATCCCGTAACGATACGGCTGCTAAGCAATTCAATGGCGGTCAACTCCTGCCCGTTGCGGTAGAGTTCGAACGCGATATCAGTCAGCTCGCTCGCGTTATCGTTCTTGAGATCTTCGAACCTTGCCTGACCAAAAAAGTACGTACCCGCAACGCCCGTGATCAGGGCGAGCACCGGGCTGATGTAGCCGAAAACCGCCTTCGCATCTTTGAGCGGATAGCGGATGATCGCAGCGATCATGACAGCCCCGAGCAGGACAATCAGTGCAAGCATGACGATCAGTGCCGCGTGGGTCTGCGCGAGTATGAGCACGGCCTACTCCTGTTCTCGAGTCGCAGCGGGAAGCGTACCGCGCGGCCGAGGATCTCCAGAGAGGTCGTACAAGTTTCACTGAGGAATCGACAAGATTCCTCGGATGTGTGTGTGTTCGATCGCTGCGTCGCCAGAGTTGGGTCAGGCCCGACGAGAGGCTACGCGGGGCTCGGCATCGCGCCTGGCGGGAGTTCGCCCTCGGGATCGGGCTCTGGATCTGGCTTTGACGCCGTGGCGGCAGGCGCGGTCTCGGCTGCCTGGGTCTTCAGCAGGTCTGCGACGGAAGGCTTGCCGAGCGGCTCGCCGCGCATGATCTTGTCGACATCGTCGCCGGACAGCGTCTCGTACTTGATGAGCGCGCCCGCGAGGGCTTCGACCTTGTCCCAGTGCTCGTCGAGCAGGCGCGCGGCCTCCTGGTAGGCCTCGTCGACGATGCGGCGGATCTCCTCATCGATCGCCTTGGCGGTGTCGTCGGAGTAGTCGCGCTCGGGCATGAACGACTCGCGGGTGTCAGCGCCGGCGTAGCGGATGAAGCCGAGGCGCGGGGACATGCCCCACTCGATAACCATGCTGCGCGCCATGTTGGTGACCTGCGCGATGTCGGAGACGGCTCCGCTGGAGACATCGTTCATGGCCTTCTCTTCTGCTATACGCCCGCCGCAGGCCATGCGCATCGTCGCCTCGAGCCAGCGCAGGCTGACACCCATGCGGTCGCGGTCGGGCAGGCTGAAGGTCGCGCCGCCCATCTGACCGCGTGGGATGATGGTGACTTTGTGCAGGGGGTCGGCGTCTTTGAGCAGTGCCTGGAGGATCGCGTGCCCAGCCTCGTGGTAGGCGGTCAGCTTGTTGTCGTCCTCCTCGCGGACGCGGGACTTCTTCGCCCGGCCGAACTTGACCTTGTCGCGGGCCTCTTCGAGGTCCTCGTGCTCGATGACGTCCTTGTTGTGCATGGTCGCGCTGATCGCGGCCTCGTTGATGATGGCGGCGAGGTCGGCACCGGAGAACATCGGGGTGACCTTGGCGACGCGCTCCAGGTCGACATCCGGGCTCAGCGTCACCTTCTTGGCATGGACCTTGAGGATCTCGAGGCGGCCCTTGACGTCGGGCAGCGGGACGACGATCTGGCGGTCGAAACGGCCCGGGCGGATGAGCGCGGGATCGAGAACATCGGCACGGTTGGTCGCGGCAACAACGATCACGCCATCACCCGAGCCGAAGCCGTCCATCTCGACGAGGATGGCGTTGAGCGTCTGCTCGCGTTCGTCGTGGCCGCCGGTAGTGAAGCCGCCGCCGCGGCGCCGGCCAACGGCATCGATCTCGTCGAGGAAGATGATGCATGGGGCAGACTCTTTGGCCTGCTTGAAGAGGTCACGGACACGGCTCGCGCCGACGCCGACAAACATCTCGACGAAGTCGGAACCCGAGATCGAGAAGAAGGGCACGTCGGCCTCGCCGGCAATGGCTTTTGCGAGCAAGGTCTTGCCGCAGCCGGGCTCGCCGATGAGCAGCACGCCGCGCGGGATGCGTCCACCGAGCTTGGTGAACTTCTTGGGGTTCTTGAGGAACTCGATGATCTCGGTGACTTCTTCCTTGGCTTCCTCGATGCCGGCGACGTCGGAGAACGTGACGCCGGTCATCTCCTTGGAGAGTGTCTTGTGGCGTGACTTGCCGAAGTTACCGAGCATGCCCCCGCCGCCGGCCGCGGAGCGGAGCCCGCGCGAGATGATGAACCAGAAGAAGAGAATGATCAGCAGAAACGGGATAAAGAAGAAGAACGCATTGACCCAGTTGGGGGTTGGCTTTTCCTTGTAGCGGCCGTTTGTCAGCTCGTTGAGCTGCTGGATGTGGTAGCGAGAGTTGGTCTGGCTGAACTTGAACTGGATCCAGGTTCGCTGGTCGGGCTCGGCGCCGAGGAAACCCTCACGCGTCTCTGCGCGGATGACGTTGTCCTTCGCCTCGACGGATTCGGGGATGATCTGGTTCTGGCGGTACGCCTCGCTGAACTCTTGCCAGGTCACCGGCTCGCCGCGCTGGTTCGCCGAGAAGAGCATGAACAGCAGGAGGCCAACGGTGAGGATGGCGAGGATGCCGAAGAAGCCTCGCCCTGGCCCGCCGCCCGGTGCTGGGTTCGGCCCGTTGGGACCGCCTTTGGGCTTGTTGGGCCCGCCGCCCCCGCTGCCGTTGGCGCCCTGGTGCTGATCGCCTTCGTGGTTGCCGCCCTGGGGGTGGTCGGCCATGGGCGTGGCGAGTGATGGAATGGTCGTGTGCGTTGGTGGCATCCGTGAACTCTATCGGGCAGATCGGTCGGAGGTTTCGCGTTCTCTCGCTTCTGTGGGCTTCCGCTGACGGTGTTCGGCAGACGGTGTCGCCGGATTCCTGTATGTGCCCGGGTGGTGTGGGGTGCGTTTTCCTGGTCGCTTACCAGGAAGTGCCCAGCTCGTCCACGATGTCGGCGGCCATGGTCTCCGCGACGGTCCGGTAGCCGACATCGATGCGCTCGCCGGTGGGGTTGGCCGGAACGAACGAGGCGATCGCGGCGAAGCCCCTCCGGCTGAGGATCGTGCCGCCGCGGCGGTTATCGAGCAGATCGAAGCTGACGCTCATCTCGACGCCCTGCTCCTGGACCAGGCCCACGCCGGTGCGCTGGGACAGCCGCAGAAGCCGGACGCGGCTGATCGAACCGCGCAGCACGACGTCGGCCGATCGCTGGTCGGTAACCCGCCACGGCGTCTGCTGCTGGAGGCGCTTGATGACCGCCTCGGTCAGCACGGTCTCAAGACCGGTGTGCAGCGTGTCATTTGCAAAAATCGGCACTGCGACTGTCGCGACCGAAGGGTCATGCGTCGCCCGGAAGGTGTAGCCGCGGTCCGGCGAGGGTGCGCAGGCCCCAGGCAGCACCGCCGCCAGCACCAGCATGACCCCAGCGATCCAGTGTTGCCGTCTCGTGCTCATGGCCCGACCTCATCGGCGGTGTCCTCAAGGCGAGGCGCGGGCTCGGGGCTGGGCCCGAACGTCGGACGCGTGGCATCCGAAGCCCGTGCCTGCTCCAGCCAGCCTCGTTCTTCGAGGATCTGAAGCGCGCGGGTACCGGCCACGGTGCCCGGATAGTCGCGGAGAAGCCTGCGGAGCGTGTACGCGGCCGCTGCTTCATCGCCGACGGTCAGGTACCACTGGGCGACGACGAGCTGCTGTGCTCCGCCCGACTCATCAATCCGCGCGATCAGCGCATCGGTGAGCAGCGCACGGTCGGCCTCGGCTGGGTACAAGGCTGCGAACTCTTCGATAAGCAGCTCCGCCTCGAGCAGCCCGAGGCCGTCATACGACGGGCCTTTGAACGTCGCGATCGTCGCATAGACACGGTTGCGCATCGCGCGCTTGCGGAACGGGGAGTCCGGGAAGTTGCGCAGGAAGACGTCGTACATCTCGGCGGCGAGCGTCAGGTCGCGAGTTCGGTAGTACTCGTCGGCCAGTGTGATGGCGGCGCGTTCGGCCAGGCGTGAGCCGGGCATGCGCTCCTGAGCCCGGATGAGCAACTCCTCAGCGGTGCCTCGCCCAGACTCGATGCGCAGGCCGAGGACGGGACGGCGAAGACCGGCAAGATAGAGCTCCGCGATCTCGATCTCCCGCTCGATAGCGATCGGGAACTGAGCGGATTCGGGGTACTCGCGGATCAGGCGTTCGTAATCGAACAGGGCCCGGTACTCGTTGCCCATCGCGAGCTTGGCGTCGCCCCGCAGGCGGAGGGCCTCATCGATCGGCGCAACCGGGTCTCGCCCGTTGCGGTCGATGAAGTCGTCGAGCAGCTTCTTCGCACGGCCGGGCTCGTCTCGGGCCAACAGGCTGCGCGCGATGTCGAGCACGCGGCGGTTCAGCGGGCTGGTCGCCAGCGTCGCTGCGCGGTCGCTGGTGCGCCACGTGTTGTCGGATCCGAGCTCGATCGTGTTGGCCTGCGCATTGGCGCAGGGAGCCGGCAGCACGAGGGCGATGCAGGCCGCAAGGATCGTGGAGAGTTTGAACGCAGGAGCATGTATCACGATGCGATGGTATCTCAGAGTCATCGAGCGGTTTGGTTGCTTAAAAACAGCCGCCAGCGCGTCCGGTCAAAGCCGGAGCGCGCTGGCGGTTAGTGGGCGTGAGTTGCTGGTGCGGGATGGTACCGCACGGCTATCTTGTTGGCTTAACGTCGGCGACGCTTCATGCCCCCGAGAACAAGGGATCCAAGCACCAGGCCCGATGCGGGCGTTGGTACCGGCAGGTAATCATACGTGATTTCAATTCGGTTGGTTGTGGGTCCGAGCGTGAATGTATTGCTCAGCACCGCATCGGTGCCGTCCCAATCCGATGGCAGGGTAAACCCGAACGGAATGGAATTTTCGGTGTTGTCATCGGTGAAAAGGACGGCGGTCGCCTCGAGCAGGGTGAGATCGCTCACGAATGGACGGAAGTCGATCGGGTCTGCGAAGAGATCATCATCGGGATCAGAGTGATCACCGATTTCCCAGCGGATGACGTTGCGGTTCGCTGCGGCATCGGCGTCGGTTAGGAACGGCGAGCCGTCTGACGTCTCGATGACGAATCGGATGCGTGATGCCACACCCTCGCCTGGGTTCGCGTTGTCGAAGAACTCTTCCCAGCCAACCAGTATGTCGAACGAGCCGGTGGTGCGTTCGCCGGCCACAATAGGGTTATCCAGCGATCCATTGCGGACCGACACCGGATCCCCTTCGAAAGCTTCGACCTCGGTAACCCCGAAGCCCCCGATGAACGCCTTGAAAGAGGCACGCTCGTTGGGTGAGGTGACGATGCCGTCAAAGAGATCGCCGTCTTGTGGATCGGCGAGCGTGGTGCCCGCCGCCGCGGCGATCAGACATGTGTTGAGCGCGGTGATCCCCCGCATGGGCCATCTCTCCTGCACGCCGACGCGATCGGCCAACCTGTGGAAGCCGAGACGCGTCGCTCCTGCGTGCGTGCTGTGCTCCAGGGTCTGTCTGCAGCCGGCGGTTCTCTCCTCCGCCGGCCGCCCCCTGAAGCGGCGTTTCTGTTCTCCGTGTTCAAGATGCGCCGGTCCTGCGGGCTGACCAGCAGAATGGCTGAAAATCTTTCTGGTGGGGCGATTCCGTGCCCTGAGCGTCCGCGAGGGGTAGCGTCCGTAGATGGCGGACGGACGCTCGGCGGTGGTAACGGGTCTTGGGGCGATCAGCCCGATCGGCGTCGGGATCCCTGCGTACGGCGAGGGATTGCGGACCGGGCGGTCCGGCGTCGGGCTGCTGGGGTTCGAGCACCCGCGGATGGTTTCGACCGTCGGAGCGGCATGCTCGGGCTTCGACCCCGGGTCGGTGCTGAGTGGGGCCGAGCTGGCGCGGGTGCCCAGGCTTGTACCGATGGCGCTGGCCGCGTGCCGAGAGGCACTGACGGCCGGCGGCCTAGACGACGGGTCCGGCCGATGCGTGGAGTCGGCGGCGGCGCGGACGGGTCTGATTCTCGGCACGGGGGCCGGTGGGATCGATTTCACGCTCGCGCAGGCCGAACGGGCATACGTAGAGCGCGGGCGTCCGTCGCTGTGGACGATCACAAACGCGACGCATGGGAATCTGGCCGGCGAGCTCTCGATTGCGCTTGGTCTGCGCGGGCCGAGCTGGTGTGTGAGCACGGGTTGTGGCAGCTCGAGCGACGCGATCGGTCAGGGGCTGCTGCTGCTTCGTGCGGGGGTGTGCGATCGGGTGGTCGCCTGCGGTGCGGACGCGCACATCCGCTGGGAGACGCTGACGGGGATGGAGCTGCTCGGGGTGATCTCGACCCGCGACTGGCGGGGCGATCCGGCTGGGGCGGCGACAGCGAGCCGGCCGTTCGATGCGACGCGTGACGGGTTCGTGCTGGGCGAGGGCGCGTGGGCGTTGGTGCTGACGCGCGAGGGCCTCGAGGACAACCGCGGGCTTGGCCGCGTCGTGGGGTACGGCGCGACGTGCGATGCGTACCACCGCGTCCGCCCCGACCCTTCGATGGCCGAGAGCGCGCGGGCGATGCGTCTCGCGATGGATGATGCGGGCATCGAGCCCGAGCGGGTGTCGGTGCTGCACTACCACGGGACTGGAACGGCGGTGAACGACGTCGCCGAGACGCGGGCGGTGCGCGCAGCGTTCGGGGGTCACGCGGAACGGCTGATGGGGCACTCGGTCAAAAGCCAGATCGGGCACCCGCAGGGCGCGTGCGGAGCGGCTGCGGTGGTCGCGACGCTGATCGGGCTTGGCGGTCTCGATGGCGGCGACCCGTTCGTACCCCCCACTCTGAACCTGCGCGAGCCAGGCGAGGGCTGCGATCTGGACTACACGCCGGAGCGCGCCAGGCCGATGGATACAGACGGTCGGGGCGCGGTCGCGCTGGTGAACTGCCTTGCATTCGGATCGAAGAACTCGGCGCTGATTGTCGGTGCGTAAACGCGTCGCGGGGCGTATTACCCCGCGACGCGGCGCCACGATCACCCTGGGGCTCTCTCTCTCTTCTCCCGTTGGGTTATCGCAGCATGCTTTGCGAGCGTGGAACTCGGGCTGTGAACCGAAGGGCGTTCAACTCGCGGTTGCGGTGCTCAGGACGGGCGGTGGGCTTGTCGAGGTCTGTTCCGCGATTCGGGCCTGCGGCCTGCGGAGCGTGTCGGACTCGGTTTCGTAGATGTACGCGTGGATCGTGACGCCCTCTGGGATCAACGGGTGGTCTCGGAGCAGGCGGACCTGCTCCACCGCGGCCTCGTCGACGTCCTGGAAGGTCCGGAACCAGTTGGCCAGGTCCTGCTGGGGGATCGACAGGCCGGGGATGGCGGGGTCGAGGTCGATCTCGTTGATGTCGATGCCGCGTTCGGCGAGCTGTGTGGTGAGCGCCTCGACGACCTGCTCGCCCGTGGTCGTCAGCATGCCGCACTCGGTGTGGAGCAGGATGATGATCTCCTGTGTGCCGAAGAAGTTGGTGGTGAGCGCAGCGGATCGGATGACATCGTCGGTGACGAGGGCCCCTGCGTTTCGGTAGATGTGTGCGTCGCCGAGCTCAAGCCCGAGGATGCGCTCGACCGGGATGCGTTCGTCCATGCAGGTCAGGACAAAGAGGCGCTTGTTGTTGGGGATGCCCCTCCGGCGTCGGAGGGCCCAGTTTTCACGCTCGTTGACGGACTGGTCGATGCTGTCGTGCAGAGTCATGGATCGGCTCCTTTGATGCACAGGAATGGTGATTGGACAGGACCGGGCCGGCGCCTCGAGACCGGGGCCGGACAGCGTTTCTTGCGGTGTTTTCGGGGATCGGGTGCGAAGCGTTGTCAGGCGAACCTGCTGAACGCGTCATGCGTGGTCAGCGGCTCGGGCGGGCTGGTCGTGCTTGGGAGACTCGGCCTCGGTGGGATGCTGAGGAGAGGAAGTCTCAGCAACAGCCACAGGCTGGGCACAGCATCCGGGCGCACATACAACAGCCCGCGCTCGGCATTCGCCGGCGTTTCATGGCTTTGGACATGTTGCCGCGTAGGTGCATGTGCTTGTATTTACTCCCGCTACTGGCTGATGATTCAAGGAACCGCGAAAAAAATTTGCAGGATGGTGAAATGGAGCTGACCGCTCTTCGACAGTTCGTGGTAATCGCAGAGATGGGCCACCTGACGCGCGCGGCCGAGCGTCTCGGCGTCACGCAGCCGGCGCTCTCGGCGATGGTGAAGAAGCTCGAGAGCGAGGTCGGCGCGGCACTGCTGGACCGAACCGGCAAGGGAGTCGCGTTGACCGAGGCAGGCCGCGTGTTTCTCGAACACGCTGAGGCGAGCGTGCGGCGTGCGGATGAGGCGGTCGCGTCGGTCCGCGAGTTGGTGGGGCTGGAGGCGGGGTCGATCCGTGTCGGCGGGGGTGCGACGGCGGTGGCGCACTTGCTGCCTTCGGTGGTCAGCGCTGTGCGGCGTGAGCACCCGGCGCTGCGGTTTTACGTACGCGAGGCGGGGAGCCTGGCGGTGACAGAGGCCGTCATCTCCGGTGAGCTGGACCTCGGCGTGGTGACGACGCCGATCGCTGGTGTGGGCGTTGGCGAGCTGATGACGGTGGCAACGGTGGATGACGAGCTGCTCCTGATCGCGCCGCCGGGTCACGCGCTGGTGGACCGCAAGTCGTACCGCTGGGCGGAGCTCGCAGGCGAGCCGGTGGTGGCGTTCGAGGCCGGCAGCGCGGTGCGCGGCGTCATCGACGAGACCGCGGATGCGCACGGGGTGTCGCTGGATGTGGTCATGGAGGTGCGATCACTCGAGACGATCGAGCGGATGGTCTCGGCGGGCGTCGGGATTGGGTTCGTGAGCCGGCTGGCGCTCGGCGGGGGCGTGCGCGGGCTGACGTGCCGCGACGGCAAGCTGGTGCGCGAGCTCGCTGTCGTGCGGCGGCGTGACCGTGTGCCGAGCCCCGCCGCGGCGATCTTTGAGCGGGTGCTGCTGGCGGGGTTGTGAAGCCATCGGGTAGTTCCGGCAGGTGTGCCCTCAACCGTTGAGCACCGACCTCTGCGAGACCCGCATCGCGCGGCTGTATTGCTGGTCTTCGCGGTCGTGCTACGCATGTTCAGCACATGCTGCGCCTTTTCAGTATATTTTGAGATGATATGAGATCATTCATGGACCGACTTCTTGGTATTGGACTGGTGCTGTCTGCCTTCGCGCTGGCTGTAGGCGGGGCTCTTGCCGACGTATCTGATCCGAACGATGATTTCGAGCTGCGGTTGCTGACCGATGCCGCGACCCGACCGTCGCTGTTGCAGTCCGGTCGCGCGCCCGATCCGGGGTTCGACATCGGCGGCACGATCCAGGTCCGTTACAACGCGAACTTCCGGCAGCAGGACGCGGCGGGGACGGTCGATGATTTCGAGTCGGGCTTCCTGATCCGTCGGGCACGGATCAAGCTCAGCGGCGAGCTCGATCTGAACGATGCTGACGGCACGCTGCCTTGGGTGCTTCAGACCGACACATCGCGTTCGACGGGGAACGTGTTCCTGCTCGATGCGTGGTCTGGGTACGAAACGGGCAACTGGCGGTTCCGCGGCGGGCAGTTCATACCGCCGCTGACGCGCGAGGCGCTCGTGTCGAACAGCCGACGGATGGCGGTTGAGGTGTCCCCTGTGACCGGCGCCTTCTCGACCAGCGGTGCAGGCGGACGGACGCAGGGCGTGGAAGCCCGATACCGCAACGATCGGTGGTCGACGAGTGTGATGGTCGGCGACGGCGACCGTGGCGGCAATCGCTCGTTCGAGGCGGACGAGGGAGACATCGGCCTCTACGTGCGCGTTGAACGCAAGATCGGTGAAGACGGATGGAGCCGTTTCCGTGACTTTACGAGCAAGCGCGGCTCGGACAACGCGGTTCTGCTCGGTGCTGCGGGGCTGGTGACGGTTGGCGAGACCGACGCCGATGGCGACGGGCTGCAGGCGGAGTCGTTCTACGAGTTCATCGGTTCTGCCGATATGAGCTACGAGGGCGATGGCTGGAACGCTTTTGTCGCGTCGCATTTCCGGTACCGCAGTGCGCAGGCCGTGGACAACAGCACGATGTTCGGAGTATCCTGGCATGTTGCCCGGTACGTGAGGGACGATCTCGAGTTGTTCACGCAGTACTCCTGGATGGTGGGCCCGGACTCGGACGGGGAGCTTTCTGTGCTCGTTGCAGGATTCAACAAGTTCATCGTGGGGCACACCGTCAAGCTGACGGCGGACGCTCTGTACTCATTCAACGAGATCACGGATGCATACGCGAGCAGCTCACGGGCGCTCTTGCAGGACGCCCCGGGCGAACGCGGGCAGATAGCGCTGCGAGCGCAGCTTCAGCTGCTGTTTTAAGACATCCGGGTACGGGCGATCGACGGCACAGACCCGCTGCGGCGGTGTTCCTGAGATCGCAGCCGGCGGGCGTGGAACGCCTGACGCAGTGCGGCAATCAGCGGATCACTCGCAGACCCTTGGCGCTGCGGGCGGCATCGGGGCTGTTTGTAAAGACGCCATCGACGCGATGCACGTGAAAGAACCGTTCGATCGCGTCCTGTTCGTCCTGGAACGCGTACGCAAAGACCGCGATGCCTCGGACCCGCGCTCGCTGAACCAGAGGAGTCGTGTTGCCTGCGTCGTCTTCGATCAGTTGTCTGTGTACAGCGATGCCGTCGCCGGGTCGGAGGCTGTCGAGTTGTTCGTCTGTTGGGTTTGCCTTGGTATTCCAGAGCAGGCGCATCTCCGTTTGGGTGGCGAGGTACTCGATAGTGGTCAGGTCCGCGGAATGGATGATGCAGAGGCGTTCGAGTTCGGGAAGTGTGTAGCGGTTGCTGTGCAGCTGCGTGCTGAGTGCGGCTGCGGCTTCGGACCCGTGGTCGAGAAGCGTTGGCATGATGCCGACGGGTCCGGGCGTATGGCCCAGGGTGTACTGCCGGCGGATCGTACGTCGGTAGTGCTCGGCCTGCACGGTGTCGATGAGTTCTTGGAGTGTCGCGACTCGGTACGGCAGGTAGGGCTGAGCTGATCGGTTTGGTTCGCTGTCATCGCTGCCATGCTTTTCGAGGGTCTTGATCTCGGCGAGGTCGAAGTCGGTCCAGTACCAGTTGCCATCGGGCCGAGCCCGTGCGGGAAAGCGGGTTTCGACATCGGTTTCGTCCTGCATGACCGGGCCATCGACGCAGATGGCAACGCGGTCACGAGTCAAGACAATGCCAACATCGATGAAATCGGCACCCCATCGGAGCGCATCTTGATAGGCCTGGCGGGTGTGGCTGGGGTGGGTGCACTTGTGGGTTTGGTTTGCGACAATGAAGGGGCGTTCGAGTGGGTACGCCGGATCGTTCCATGGACTCATGGACCGCGATCGGCTGCCGCAGCCGGTGCCGGTGATGAGCGTTGCAATCAGTATGAGTGCGAGCTGCTTTTGAATGGTGCACCTCTTGAGAAGAGCGTTGCTTGTTCGAGTTCGAGGAGTTTTCGTTTTCGGCCGATGCCGCCGCCGTAACCGTGAAGATTGCCGTTGGCGTCGATGACGCGGTGGCAAGGGACGACGATGGAGATTCGGTTCGCGCCGTTGGCAGCGCCGACGGCTCGCTGAGCGCCGGGCCGACCGAGTGCGTCGGCGATGGCGCCGTAGGTGGTGTTCTGCCCGTGCGGTATGGTCAGGAGGTGGTTCCAGACGGCTTGTTGGAACGCCGTGCCCGGAGTGACAAGCGGGAGGTCGAAGGCGGTCCGGCGCTGGTCGAAGTAGTCGGCGAGTTGGGAGGCCACGTCATCGAGCAGGTCGATGGCAGGGGTACCGGTCTCAAACCGACCCGCTTCTTCAAGGGGTCCGATGGCCGCGTGGAGCTCGTTGATTTCTTGGGGCAGCCGCGGGCGATCGGCAAATTCGAGGATGCATAGGGCGGGCTGCGGTTCGATCGGGCTGTCGGTCACGCCTGCGAGCATGGGGCCGAGTGGTGTCTGGATGGAGCGGGTGACGATTCTCGTTGCCATGCTGTAAGCCTAGTTGGTACAGGAATTTATGATTGAGAACAGTTCTCAATTAGACATAAATGTAGCTGATGATATTTGTAAAATACATTGTCTTGATTCATGCCCGGCCCTGCTCGATGCTCTCTACCAGAGGCAGGTTACAAGGAGCCCGGCATGGCAAGCAACGCGTTTAATTCCAAAGCGAGTCTCACGGTCAACGGCGAGAGCTACACGTACCACCGGCTGCGTGCGGTCGAAGAAGCCGGGCTGGGAACGATCGACTCGATGCCGTATTCGATCCGGGTTCTGCTCGAGGCCCAGCTGCGGAACCTCGACGGGTTCGTGGTGACTAACGACGACATCGCTGGGCTGGCTTCGTACGACGCGGCCGACGTGCAGCGGGTCGAGATGCCGTTCATGCCCGGGCGTGTGGTGCTTCAGGACTTCACGGGCGTGCCGTGTGTGGTGGATCTGGCGGCGATGCGCGACGCGATGAAGGCGCTCGGCGGCGATCCAGAGCTGATCAACCCCGAGGTGCAGTGCGACCTGGTGATCGACCACTCGGTGCAGGTGGATGATTTCGCGACACGGGTGGCGCTCACGGTTAACGCGGAGAAGGAATTCGAGCGGAACAACGAGCGCTACAAGTTCCTCAAGTGGGGCCAGGAAAGCCTGAGCAACTTCAGCGTGGTCCCGCCGGCGACGGGGATCGTGCACCAGGTGAACCTGGAATACCTGGCGCGCGGCGTGCTGACCAAGACGATCGATGGCTCCCCCACTGTGTACCCGGACTCGCTGGTCGGTACGGACAGCCACACGACGATGATCAACGGCCTGGGCGTGCTGGGCTGGGGCGTAGGCGGGATCGAGGCCGAGGCGGTGATGCTCGGTCAGCCGGTGTACATGCTCACGCCAGAGGTCGTCGGCTTCAAGCTGACGGGCCATCTGCCTGAGGGAGCGACAGCGACGGACCTGGTGCTGACCGTCACCGAAATGCTGCGCAAGCACGGCGTGGTCGAGAAGTTCGTGGAGTTCTTCGGGCCGGGCATGGCAGACCTGAGCCTGCCGGATAGGGCGACGATCGCGAATATGGCCCCGGAGTACGGGGCGACGTGCGGCTTCTTCCCGATCGACGAGGTGACGCTCGGGTACCTGCGTTTGACGGCGCGGTCTGAGGACGAGATCGCGCTCACCGAGGCGTACGCGAAGGCGAACGACTTCTGGTGGGACGCGACGAAGCCGGACCCCGCGTTCTCCAGCGTGCTAGAGCTGGATCTGTCAACGGTGGTGCCGAGCCTTGCCGGGCCGAAGCGTCCCCAGGACCGGATCGAGCTGACGAGCATGAAGCGCGAGTTCCATCGCGCGTTGACAGCGCCCGTCGGGCCGCAGGGTTTGGGCGTCGATGGCGGCGACACCGGCAAGACGGGCAGGGTCAACCACGTGACCGAACGTCCCGGTGAGAAGCCCGGCGATGTGAGCACGATCGGCCATGGGTCCGTCGTGATCGCGGCGATCACGAGCTGCACGAATACAAGCAACCCGGATGTGATGATCGCGGCGGGCTTGGTCGCCAAGAAGGCGCGGGCGCTCGGGCTGACGCGGAAGCCATGGGTCAAGACGAGCCTCGCGCCGGGTTCGAAGGTCGTGACGGAGTACTACGACAAGGCAGGGCTCACGGACGATCTCGAGGCCGTGGGCTTCGCGACTGTTGGCTACGGGTGCACGACCTGCATCGGGAACTCCGGGCCGCTTCCGGCAGAGATCGAGGCTGCCATTGCGGAGGGTGATCTGGCTGTGGCGAGCGTGCTCAGCGGCAACCGGAACTTCGAGGGCCGCGTGCACCCGAAGGTGCGGGCGAATTTCCTGGCGAGCCCGCCGCTGGTTGTGGCGTACGCGATCGCGGGGACGGTGGACATCGACCTGCACAGCGACCCGATCGCGCAGGCGCCCGACGGGAAGAACGTTTATCTGAAAGACATCTGGCCGACGACGGCGGAGATCCGCGACCTGGTGGCGAGCTCGATCACGGCGGAACAGTTCGCGGACAAGTACGGGGATGTCTTCACGGGAAACCAGACGTGGAACGAGGTGCCCGTGAGCAAGAGCGAGCTGTACGGGTGGGACGACGCGTCAACCTACATCCAGAACCCGCCGTTCTTCGAGGGTATGGAGACGGAGGCGCCCGGGTTTGGATCGATCTCGGGCGCGCGGGCGCTGTGCGTGTTGGGTGACAGCGTTACAACTGACCACATCTCTCCGGCGGGCCGGATCGAGCCGGAGACGCCGGCGGGTCAGTTCCTGCAGGGCGCTGGTGTGACCCCGGCACAGTTCAATAGCTTTGGTTCACGCCGCGGCAACGACCGGGTGATGACGCGGGGCACGTTTGCGAACGTGCGTGTGCGGAACCAGTTGGCGAAGTCTACCGACGGCAGCATCCCCGAGGGGGGCTGGACGCGTGACTTCACTCGGACTCCGGAGGGGGGTGATGGCTGGCACGCGCCCGTCAGCTATATCTATGACGCGGCGATGAACTACAAGCAGGCGGGCACGCCGCTGGTGGTGCTGGCCGGCAAGGACTACGGGATGGGCTCTTCGCGCGATTGGGCCGCAAAGGGCACGCTGCTGCTTGGTGTCAAGGCGGTGATCGCCGAGAGCTTTGAGCGGATCCACCGGAGCAACCTTGTGTTCATGGGCGTGCTGCCGCTGGTCTTCAAGGACGGGCAGAACGCGGCTTCGCTTGGTTTGGATGGCACCGAGACGTTCGACATCGAGCTTCCCGCGAGCCTGGAGCCGGGGGCCGATGTGACGGTCAAGGCGACGAAGGCCGACGGCGGCGTGGTGGAGTTCCGCTGCAAGAGCCGGATCGACACGGCCGTAGAGATCGAGTACTACCGCAACGGCGGGATCCTCAACACGGTGATCCGGAAGAAGCTGGATACGGCGGGCGTGATCGCGTGAGCCTGGTTCGAAAATCGGACCCACGCACTCGCCGCGCGTGAAGCTGCGCGGCCTATGACGCAGGTTCTTCCCGCCGGCTCTTGCGCACGTTCCGAGTGGCAGGCCTGCTCGCCGATATCGGGGGTGATGCCAGAGGATCAGAGGTTTCGGTCGGCGGGTTCGATCGCGGGCGTGTTCTGCCGGGCGGTGGTCGTCTGCGCGGTGGCGAGTGCTGCGGCGATGGTGCTGCGGGCGATAGACAAGTCGCTGCTGGGTGCGTTGTCGCCGGGCGACCTGATCAGCCAGGCATACATCGGGTTTACGGATCTGGTCTGGACAGCGATGAATGTCGGGTACAGCGCGGCAGTGCTGGTGGCCGCAGTCGCGATTTCGTGGTGGGTCGCGAGGGTCGTGCGGAACACTGAGTGGCTCGCTCGCGGGCGGATCCGGTCGGCCTGGTGGAGCTGGGTCTGGTTCTGGGTGCCGGGCGCGAACCTGTTCCGGCCGGTGGGGATCGTGGGCGAGCTTTGGGCTGTAAACGAGTACGGCCGCGACCGGGTGTGCTCCGGTTCCCTGACGCGCGGGCGCGCCGAGCGCGGCCGCCTGACGCGCCGGCCGCCGCTGGTCTCGGCGTGGTGGCTGTGCGTTGTGGTGTGGGTGGTGCTGGAGCGCGTGGGCGAGGCGATGATCCTGTACGGCCCGTCGGGCGTGATGGGACTGCCGACAAACCCAGGCGTGTACATCGCGATGGGCGGGAACGCGTTCGGGATCGCAGCTGCGTGGCTCGGGATTCGTGTCGTTCGTAGGGTGACGGCGCTGCAGGATGAGTGGGAAGCGCGGACACCCAAGCGCGACGAGCGGCGGGCCGTTCCGGACCGGTCGCTTCGGGTCTCGCCCTTGCGCAACGAGCCGGCGGCGTAGGGCTCAGCCGGCTGGTGTTGCTGCAGCTGCGGCAGGCCACATGCTGGCGAGGATCGCACCGGTCGCAAGGCTGTAGGCGACGCCGTCGATCGCGTCGGTGATGAAGAACCGAAGCCGCTTCCCGAACCAGATGCCGTGAAGCGTGCCGCCGAAGACGTGGCAGAGCATGGCGGATGTGGTCGCCACTTGGAAGATGTGGAGCCACTCGTCACCTGGCGGGCAGGTCAGGGCGGCGACATACCCAACGAAGACCGCGATGACGGCGAGGCTGATAAACGTCAACGCGATGTTCTTGCCCATGCTGGGGGCCGCGGCGTAGATCTTGATGTTGCCCCAGGGGCCTGTCTTTATGCGCGGGCTCGGCTCGTTGGCAGTGCCGTAGGACGGGAAATAGTACTGCCCCGGCTCGTGGGCGAGTTTCTCGATGTGCTCGGCGAAGGCGTCGGCATCGGGTAGCTCGCGCATGTCTGGCTTGTGGTGCGGCAGGGCCGTCCACGCGAGTGTGCTGAGCACCATGGTGGCGATGGTGACGGCCAGGATCGGGAGCCAAAGGTCAGCAAGGCTGGTTTCGAGCATGGAGCGTCTCCGAGGTGGTCCGTGTCGTGTGGTTCGGTTCTGTTCGATCGCCTCAACCGTACCATATTATCGGATTTTGCGTGTTTCCGGGTGTCTGTGCGCGGTTCCTTTCTGAGGAACGCTGGGCCGTCGGGCACCGATGTGATAGTGTGGAGCCTCTTTTGGGACCTGATGAACACCGGGGGTTTGGGGAGGCGTTTTCGATGAATCGGATGTTGAGTGCGTGTTGCGCGATCGTGTGCGCGTTGACTGCCGGATCGGCGATGGGCCAGTTCAGGCTGGAGCGGATCGCACAGGTGAGCCGGCCTGTCTTTATGACGTCGGCTCCGGGCGAGCCGGACAAGCTGTTTGTGGTCGAGCAGCTCGGACGGATCCGGATTATCGAGAACGATTCGCTGGTGATCCAGCCGTTCCTCGACATCAACCCAGCCGTGACCGGCGGCTCGAGCGGTGCCGACGAGCGAGGGCTGCTCGGGCTGGCGTTCAGCCCCGGGTACGCAGAGGATGGCCGTTTCTTCGTGTACTACACAGGCAACACGACGGAGTTCGGCCTCTCGACGGTCGTGGCTGAGTACAGCCGGGATCCGTCCGATCCGACCGGGCGGACGGCGCTGACGACGGAGACGCGTCTGCTGACATTTGATCAGCCGTTCTCGAACCACAACGGCGGCTGGATGGGCTTCGGCCCGGACGGATTCCTCTACATCTCGACCGGTGACGGCGGGAGCTTCAACGACCCGGGGAACCGGTCGTCGAACCTCAACGTTCTTCAGGGCAAGATGCTGAGGCTCGATGTAAGCCAGCCCGGCACGTACAGCGTCCCGGGTGATAACCCGTTCGTGGGCGCAACCGGCCTCGACGAGATCTGGGCGTACGGCCTGCGGAACCCGTGGCGGTCGAGCTTCGACCGGGAGACGGGCGACCTGTGGATCGCCGACGTCGGCCAGGGCGCGCGGGAAGAGGTGAACTTCCAGCCGGTGAGCTCATCGGGCGGGGAGCACTACGGGTGGCGCTGCCGCGAGGGCATGATCGAGACGCCCGCGTTCCCGGGCTGCACACCGAACCCGAACAACTTCGTTGACCCGGTGTACGACTACGCGAGCGTCGGCTCGCGTTGCTCGGTCACCGGCGGCTATGTCTACCGCGGGTGCCTGAACCCGGATCTCGAAGGCAACTACATCTTCGGCGATTACTGCTCGGGCGAGGTCTTCTCACGCGATCCGGCGACGGGCGCCGTCTCGGTGATCTTCAACTTCGGCTTCGGTCTGAGCAGCTTCGGCGAGGACGCAGACGGCGAGCTGTACCTGGCGGACGTGTTCGCCGGGACGATCGACCGCCTGGAGCCGACAACCATCGTCGACGACAACGAGAACGGCGTGGCCGACTCGTGCGAGATCTGCCCGGCGGACGTGAACGCCGATGGCGATGTCACCGACAGCGACTTCTTCGCCTGGGTCACCGCGTTCACGGCGACCCCGCCCACGCCGGAGACCGTCGAGGCCTGCGACGTGAACCTCGATTCGAACTGCGATGACAGCGACTTCTTCGCCTGGGTGACGTTCTTCACCGCGGGCGGCTGCTGACCGCGCCGGATCTGCCGAGATCGAGACCGATCGAGACGGGCGTGGTTGGGGAACCGGTCGCGCCCGTTTTTTTGCGCACATCGGCCACGAAGATATCTCCCGAGCGGGGGTGCCTCTGGAGCGCCGATCCGTCGAGACCGGTACGCGCGGTGGTGATGTAAAGGGTGCCGAGCGTATCGGAATCCGGCAGGGCGGGTTCGGGGCCGAAGGTGCAGCTTGTGACGTGGGGCGCGTCGACAGCGATGTGCGCTGTGATGCGTTGCTCGCGCGGGCAGAGCCTGACGACAGCCCCGCCACCCCAGAGCGCGATCCAGAGCTGGCCATCGCGGTCGATCGTCATGCCGTCGGGCGAGCCTTGCGAATCCGTGAAGCGGAAGGCTGTCCTTCGTTCGGTGATATCGCCGGTATCCGGGTCCCAGCGGTAGGCGTCGATGCGTCCTGTGGGCGTGTCGGTGTAGTACATCGTGCGGGCTTGGGCGTCCCAGGCGAGGCCGTTAGAGATCGTCACACCGGTGCGGAGCCTTGCGGTGGTTGCCCCGGCATCGAGCCTGTAGAGAGCGGCGGCCGGTTCTTGACAGGGGATGTGGAGCGTGCCGGCGTACAGGCGGCCGGTGGGATCGGCCTTGCCGTCGTTGAAGCGGTTGTCGGGGCGGTGTGGTTCGGGATCGGTCAGCAGCACCGGTGTACCCGAGCCGGGTGACCACGCGTGCAGGCCGTGCTGGAGCCCCACGATCCAATCGCCGCGTGCCGTGGGAGCGGCGAAGCCGATGCGGGCACCGGCGTCGTAGTCGGTGCGTGTCGTAGTGGCTGTGTCGGCGCGGTGAAGGGACCGGCCCTCGATATCGACGAACCAGAGGGCGCCTTCGTGCCAGACGGGCCCCTCGCCGAGCGCGGCGGAGGCGATCCTGAGCGGGCGCGACGTGAGGGTGTCCGCTGGCTGGGTCATGGCGGGTCGATCACCGCCTCGGGAACCGCGTCGTGAACCGCCTGATCGGTATCGCGGTGGATCGGAAAGTGCGTCTCTGTGTCGGGGAATGGCATACCGAAGTCTGGCTTCGGGGCGCGGCCCGTGACCCACTCATAGACGCGAACGGACTGCGCAGCCCGTGCGTCCCAGGTGAACAGAGCCTCGACGCGTCGTCGAGCGGCCCGGGCCATGGGCAGCAGGCGTTCTGGTGCGTCGAGGATCTCGGCGAAGCTTTCGCGCACCCGAGCAACGAGCTGGGCGGGCGTGCCGAGGGGGATCTTGAATCCGGTTGCATCGGTGACAAGCTCGGCAGGTCCTGCGTAGTCGGCGACGAGCGGGACCACGCCGAGGGCCATGGCTTCGAGCACAACGCCGCCGCCGAAGTCGCGCACGCTCGGAAACCCGAGCACGTGCGCGCCGCCCAGCCGCTCGTGGAGCTTGTGGTGGTCGATCCAGCCGGGCATGGTGACGGCGGATTCGATGCACTCCTGCCGGATCGTTCGTTCGATGCGGTCTCGCTCCGGGCCATCGCCGATGATGTCGATGGTGAGCCTGCCGTCGCGCGCGAAGGGCGCTACGGCTTCGAGCAGCAGATCGACAGCCTTGCAGGGCACGAGCCGACCGACGAAGGCGACGCGGAGCGGAAGCTCGATGCGGTCTCGTGATGGCGGGGGCGGGAACCGGGCCGGATCAATCGCGTTCTCGGGCATGTAGACCTGCTTGCCGCGGTAGGGCTCGGCGAGCTCGTCGGCGGCAGATCGTGAGGCGACGATGATGGCCGACGCATGGCGTCGTGTGGAGGTGTAGCCCGGGATCCATCGGCCGAGCGGGCGGAGGGCGCTCGCCCACTCGCCTTCACGGCGCTGGAGGTGGCGGTAGTGCTGCGGCCATGGGACGCCGCCGTTGATCGGGCCCATGACGAACGGCACGCCCGCGCGGGCACACTTCGCTGCCAAGGGGCTCGGTGTGCTCGGGCTCAGAGGTGTGAGCCGGTGGACCACGTCGTACTCACCGCGTGTGATCGCGCCGCCGAAGCGGTTCCAGAGCAGTCGCTCGAATTCCCAGTAGGCCACCGTGCCGAGCGCAGAGGCGATGGTCCAGGCTTTGCCCTTGGAGAGGCCGAGCTTCTGAGCGATGCGGAATGCCCGTCCGGCGATGTGCTCATTGTCGATCGCGGTGTAGATTGCCGGGTCGACGCCCGCTCGTTCGAACGCAGGCTTGTTGCGGATCTGCGTGACGATGTGGGCGTCGCAGCGTTCACGTATGGCCTTGGCGTGCGACCAGCCGACAAGCGGCACGGAGGTCCACTCCGGGTTGGCGGCCTCCGCGATCAGCAGGACGCGGAGCGGTCTGTCGGCGGGTGCGTCGGACACTTCGGAAGGATACCTGATCGCGACAGGCGGCAGCCTTGCGGGAGCTGACAGGTCGCGATCAGGCCGCGGGCTTGGATTCTGGCGCCGGCTTGATCTCCGGGGTGACCGCAGAGGCGGACTTGCTTTCGGCAGGTTTGTTCGTTGCAGGCTTCATCGTCGCAGGTTTCTTGGCGCCGGTCTTGTTGGTGATCGTACTTTTGTTGGTCGGCTTCTTGCTGGTCGACTTCTTCGTGATCGACTTCTTTCCAGTCGAGTTCTTGCTGGTCGGCTTTCGTGCAGCGGCCGCCTTGCGGGGCGTCGCTGTTTTGCTTCGGCGGGTTGTTGTGGCTGGCTTGGGTGCGGTTGTGTCCGTGCTTCGCGCGTTCTCGGCGTCCATCACGCGCTGGGTCAGGGCCAGCAGCGCCTCGGACATGGCTGCGAGCTCGAGGCGGGCGGTGGTATCGACCGGCTCGGGCGGCGTGGGCTTGGGCTTGGCCTCGATGGCGGCGCTGACGTCGTCGGTCAGTCGCCGGTAGGGCTCGATCGACTCGATCGGAGCATCGCTTTCGAGCAGGGGGCGCAGAGGCTCCAACCGGGCCAGCAGTGGTTCGAGCTTGCCGGTCGCGGCTTCGATTTGGGTCTGCAGCTCGGCGGAACGGGCCTCGGCGGCGTCGGCGGCTGCGGAGAGCGCGCCCTCGTGCGCGGCCTGAAGCTCGCGGAGCGACGCGGCGCGGCGTTCTGCCGCGGCGTTGGCCTCCTGCTCAGCCCGGTCGCAGCGGTCGAGGAGCGTGCGGAGCTCGGCGCTGAGCAGCCGTGCATCTGCATCAGCCACCGCGGCGTCGAGCTCGGAGCGGATGGCCTCGGCGCGGTCGTTCGCGGCGGTGGTCGCCTTGCTCAGCGCATCGCACGCGTTCGTACAAACAGACTCCGTTGCTGCCTCGCGAGCAGCAAGCCGGTCGAGCGCTTCCGTGATCGTGGCCAGCTTCTGGTCGGCTCGCTCGGCGATCGCACGCTCGGTGTCCGACGCCCGCTGCGCGATGGCGGCTTCTGCTTCGGCTTCACGCTCACCGACGCGCTGCGCGGCACGCTCGGCACGGTCCAGGATCGCGGCTAGATCAGCCCGGGCCGAAGCGGTGCGTTCGGCTGCGCGTTCGACTTCGGTTTCCGCTTCCTGCGCGGCCTCGCGTGCGCGCGCCTCGAGGCGCTCGCATGCGGCCTCGCCCTTCGTGCGGATCGCCTCGAGCCGCTCGACGAGGCTGCGTCGCGCGGAGGCGGCGCGGGCGGCGAGCTGGTCCTCGGTTTCCTCAAAGCGGTCCATCGCGGTGTCGACGATGGCGCGCAGACGGTGCTCGAAGGCCTCAGAACGCTCGTCGGCGGCGCGGGCTGCGTCCTGGCTGCGCTTATCGATCGCTCGACCGCGGGCGTCGAGCGTGTCGAGCAGCTGGGCCGTCAGGTGGGAGCGGCTGTCGATGTTGGTGAGGATCTCAGCAGCGCGTTCGATGGCGTCGCCGTTCTCGCCGAGGAAGCGTTCGAGCTGCTCAAGGATGATGGCGGCGGCCTCGGCGCGGCGGGCGAGCAGCTCGCTCTCTTTGGTTGATTCCGCGATGGTGCCGCGGAGCAGGGCCGTGTACTCCTCGAAGGTGGCCCGATCGACGACCCGCGGGGAGAGGAAGGCCTGGGCCTCGAGTTCGGCGACGCGTGGGCGCGAGGGGGCGTGCCGGTCCTGTTCGTGCTGTGGCCGCGCCTGATCCACGTCGGTTGCCCCGCTTCCAGCGGCTCCCTGCGGCGTCCCCCCCCGGCTCCGCCCGGGCGCAGCGGTGCCGCTCGCAGCCGTGTTTATCGGCGGCGATCGGGCGGCGGCTCCAGATCCGGTGGGCGGAACCGTGCCGCTAGACTCGGGGCGTGGCGGCGCGTGGGTCATCTCGAACGGCTGGGCGGATGGGTTCAGCGCGTGAGGCGTACAAGGACAAGGCGCGCGGGCCCAGGCTCCAGCGGACGCTGGCTGAGGCGGGAGTGGCGGCGAGGCGGGTCTGCGAATCGCTCATCGAGGAGGGCCGCGTCGAGATCAACGGCACGGTCGTGGACTTCCTGCCAGCATTCGCCGACCCCGAGACGGACCGGATCACAGTGGACGGACGGCCGATCAAGCGGCGTTCGCGGAAGGTCTACGTGATGCTCAACAAGCCGGCACGGACGGTGACGACGACCGAAGACGAGCCGGAGCTGGACCGGCGGACGGTGCTGGACCTGGTGGACCACCCGGCGGCGGATCGGCTATTCCCCGTTGGTCGGCTGGACTTCGACACGACGGGCCTGCTCCTCTTGACGAACGACGGCGAGCTCGCGAACAAGCTGACGCACCCGCGTTTCGGCGTGACGAAGGTGTATCACGCTGTGGTGCGCGGGTCGCTGACGGATGAGGACGCCGAGGAGCTGGCGCGCGGCATCTACCTCGCGGAGCGGAAGGCGGGGCGGACGGTGGGCGCGGCGCGGACGGCGCGGGTGAAAGTCTCGGTGTTCAAGCGCGACCGCGACCGCACGGTTCTGGAGTTGAAGCTGACCGAAGGGCGCAATCGGCAGGTCCGCCGGATGCTGGCGGCGGTCGGCTGCCCAGTGAAGAAGCTCGAGCGTGTGGCGATGGGGCCTGTGAAGCTCAGCGGCCTGCCGCGCGGTGCGTGGCGCGAGCTCCGCAAGGGCGAGCTCGACAGCCTCCGACGTGCGGTGCGGCGGGGGAAATCGGGCTCGGAGCCGTCTGTCAAGACCCGCGGCGGACGTGGTTCGAGGCGTGGTCCGGCCGCGCCGGACGGACCTGCCGCGCGGTCGGTCGATAGCGTTCGGATGCGGCGGGCGGTCTCGAACGTCGGGCGGGCGGTTGAGGCGGATTCGGCCGAGCGTCGGCCCCGGCGCGATCGGGGGGCGCGGTGAGCGTGGGCGCGCGTGAGCACGAGCGTTCGCCCGGGCTGCGCGAGACAGTGCGGATGGTGCGTTTTGCGCTGCGGGGCCTGTTTGCGTCGCGCTTGCCGCAGATGGCGGCGGCGCTCGCCTTCCGGACGCTGTTCGCCTTGATCCCGATGCTTGTCATTTCTGTTGCAGTCATCGGCGCCTTCGCCGACCCGGACCAGGTGCGTGCCACGCTGGATAAGGCGCTCGAGAGCTCGGGCGTTTCGGAGATTGTCATCAGCGAGCCGGCGGACGAGCGGGAGCCGGAAGCGGGTACACGCGAGCCACGCAGCGATGGGCAGGCCAGCACGAATCAAGACAGCGTCGAGCCGAAAGCGGGCGGTCCGGGTACGGCCGATCTTGCACCGAGCGAGCCAGAAGGCGACAGCGGAGCTGCCCAGGTCGTGCCAGCATCGGACGAGTCTTCGGGGGCGACGATCGCCGAAAACCCCGCCTTGATGGACGCTGATACGGGCGCCGTTGGGACCGGCGACGCCGACGGAACCGTGTTCCTCGACGACGGGGCGACAGATGACAACGGCGAGGTCCGGCTTGAGGCGTTCCTGAACGATCTGGTGACGCGGTTGTTGGAGATCCCGTTCGCGGCGATCGGTGCCGCGGGGCTCCTGACGCTGATCTATGCCGCGATAAGCATGCTCACCGAGATCGAGAAGGCCTTCAACCAGGTCTACCGGGCCAGAACGCTGCGGTCCTGGGGCCGCAGGATCACGCAGTACTGGTCGGTGCTCACGCTCGGGTCGCTGCTGATCTTCACGGCGTTCTACACCTCCGAGCAGTTCCGCGGATTCGACACCGAGGGGCTGAGCTCGTTCGTTAGCGGAGCGCTGGCGATCAGTGTCAGCGTAGCGATCACGACCCTGCTGCTGCTTCTGGGTTACCAGACGATCCCGAACACGCGCGTGCACGTGCGCACTTCCCTGGTCGGCGCGCTCGTTGCCGCGATCTTGTGGGAAGTCGCCAAGTACGCCTTTCGACAGTACATCGATTTCTCGGTCAGCTACGCGAAGCTGTACGGCTCGATCGGCGTGCTGCCGCTGTTCATGCTCTGGATCTACGCGACGTGGCTGATCGTGCTGTTCGGTCTCCAGGTGAGCTACGGGCTGCAGCACCTGTCGGTCGCGCGGGAGATGATGGAGCAGCAGGGTGACGAGAGCGCGCTGACCGACCCAGCGAGCGTGATTGCGGTGCTTGCGAGGCTCGGTGAGCGTTTTCGTCAGGGCAAGCCGTCTGACGCCGGCGATGCAAGCGAGGCGGCCGGGATCCCGGTTCCGGCGGCGGCGGGCATGCTCGAGGCGCTCGAGCGCGCGGGCATGATCCACACCGTTGGCGGCGAGGATGAGACGTACGCCTTGGCGAAACCGCCCGAGTCGATCGAGCTCGGCGCTGCTCTGGAAGTTGTGTACCGCTTGGCGCACAGCCCGCGTCTGGGCAGCGGGCACGCCAGGCCCATGCTGACCCGCCTACGGCAGGCGGAATCGGCAGCGCTGGATGGGGCGACGCTCGCCGATGTCCTCGGGCCGGCGAGCGACGACGAACAAGGGTCGCGATCGGAGGCGGGATCATGAAACGGAAAGGTGAACCGGAGCGCACCCGGCGTGTGCTGTGTGCGGTGGTGGCGGCGATTGTGTGCTGCGCAGCTCCGGTGGGCTGCTACACGCGGGTGGTCGATGCGAAGGGTCTCGGGGCCGACAGCCCGGACCTGCGCGAATCGGCGGAAGAGGACGCACAGACGCCGGTCCGGCGCGCGATCCGTCGGTCGTTGTCTGAGGACGCGGGCCGCTAACCCGTCGCACGCCCGAAAGACCCGCTTCTGGGCTCATCGACCCGGCACAGACAGACGAATACCCTTCGGAGGCGGGAGCAACCCGCGATTTCTGGAGGTCCAGATCCTATGGGCATCGAAGCAGCGCTGCCGGAAGACACGATCCTGACAACGCAGCTCCGCCGCGTGATCAACTGGGCCCGGCGGAGTTCGCTCTGGCCGATGCCATTCGCGACGGCGTGCTGCGGGATCGAGCTGATGGCGACGGCGTCGAGCCGATACGACATCGCGCGCTTCGGCATGGAAAAGATGAGCTTCAGCCCGCGGCAGGCGGACCTGATGATCGTCGCCGGCCGGATCGGCATCAAGATGATGCCGGTGCTCCAGCGTATCTACAGGCAGATGAACGAGCCGAAGTGGGTGATCTCGATGGGGGCGTGCGCATCGACGGGCGGCGTGTTCGACACGTACGCAGTCGTCCAGGGTATCGATCAGTTCGTACCGGTGGACGTCTACGTGCCTGGCTGCCCTCCGCGCCCCGAGCAGCTGCTCGAAGGATGCATGGCGATCCAGCGGATCATCGACGAGGACGGCATCCCGCCGCGCGGCCCGGACGGCGAGCGGGTCGGCCTGGGCATCGCGATCGAGCCGAGCCACATCCCGCGTCCGCAGCCGGTGGGGATCGGGCTGCCGGCGCGTTCCTGACCGAGCGAGTAGCGATCCTCAGCCCTCCCTCGGATCGGGATCGTACGACACTGTGGCGGCTTCAGTCAGTTCGCCTTCGATGGAATCGAGACCTGTGAAGGGGCTCGTGCCTACGCCGGCGATCGTGAACGCGAGAACGAGAAAGTAAGCCGCAATGAACGCAAGCGTGCAGTTGCGGAGCGTCTCGCTCTCGCAGCGCTTGAAGAGCCAATAGAGGCCGTAGAACGGCACGAACATGTAGGCGAGCCCGGTGGTGACGCTTTGCCGAAACGCGGCGACAAGGCACCAACCTCCGAGGATGACCGAGGTGATGGCGTAGATGATCAGGAACGGCAGCGCGAGCGCTTCCACGAAGTAGGCGCCGATGCCGAGTCCCGTGATTCCGCCGAAGACGCCAAGCGCTGCGAACTGTGGCATCTGATCCGCAGATGGTCCGGAGGCTCCCTTTTCCTTCGGGGCCTTGACGATCTGGGTACCGGTCAGCTTGCAAGAGCGGAAGTTGTAGCCGCAACGCGTGCAGATGACCGTTTCCTCGGGGACGCAGTTAGCGCAATTGGGGCAGGTGACGGCGACGCGTTTCAGTCCTTCGTCGATCAGTGCCGCCATCATGGTTTGCGGCTGAGAAACGACGGCGGCCTGTGTGTTCGGTGCTTGGAGCGCGACCTTCCCGCCCTGACTCGATCGAGTAGCTTTTTCCTGCATCAGCTGCTTGGCGCATGCGCGACAGAAGACCCGCCCTTTCTTGTCACGAACCGGCTTCTCGGTCGGATCAATCGGCATCTTGCACGCGGCGCATGTCGACATAACTCAACCCCAGCTGGCCTGCATGGCCATGGGGAGTGTATCTTAAATCACGCGTTATCTGTCTAGATATACGTCAGAATCGGCGAGGTTCCCCTCGACGCAAGCGACGATCCTTGGCCGCGATCAGGCGAACTTGAGGTGGCGACCGATCTTACGGCGGCGGTTGATGATCTTTCGGCCGCTCTTGGTCTTCATCCGGGCTCGGAAGCCCTGGGCACGCTTCTTCTTGATGCGGCTGACGCGGCGGGGGTAGTGCATGGCCATGACGGGGGCTCCACACGGCGGGTGGCCGGTCTCAGGATCGGGCTGCCACATCCACCGAGTGGCCTCGCCGGGGAGGATTAGTAGGGCTGCCGGCACGGCGGGTCCAGCGGGCGAAGTCATGAAGATACCAAACATATTCCGAAACTTTTTACGATGGTGTAGCCCCGTTCGGTTGCGGTCGATACAACAGAAGAGCCGGGATCTGCCCGGCAGCATCGGCGCTTTCGCCCGACTGCCCGGGATTGCTGAGCATCTCTGGCGGTGAGGCGAGCGGGCCGACGCAGCGTGCCGGGTGGACCCGGTACGTGACGGACGGAACCCACGCCCGCGGCCGATCTCTGATCGGCGCTGGCGGCATGGACCCCGTGGCACGGCGCGGGGGCAGGCTCACCATGGAAACCGCGACGCTTGTTGATCGCGCGCAGAGCGTGATCGGGTACCGATTCCGCGACCCGGACCTGATCGTGCGCGCGCTGACGCACGCATCGGTCTCGCATGGGCGGCTGGATTCGAACGAGCGGCTCGAGTTCCTTGGTGACGCTGTGCTCGGGATGGTGGCGTGCGAGAAGATCTACGAGCTGTTCCCGGATCTTCTTGAGGGCGAGATGACGAAGATCAAGTCGGTGGCGGTGAGCCGTCGTGTGTGCGCACGGATCGCGCGATCGATCGGGCTTGAGGAGTTGATGCTTCTCGGCAAGGGGCTTCGAGACGACACGGGCGGGCTGCCGCACTCGCTGGCCGCAGCGGCGCTGGAGTCGACGATCGCGGCGGTGCACCTCGACGGCGGTATCGAGCCGGTACGAGCGTGGCTCTGGCCGCTGCTCGAGCCGCACATTACAGCCGCTGCCAAGAGCGGGCACCAGCAGAACTACAAATCCGTGCTGCAGCAGCACGTGCAGCGTGAGCGTCAGTGCACGCCTCACTACCGCGTGGTTTCGCAGTCCGGGCCGGATCACGCGAAGACGTTCGTGATCGCGGTCGAGATCGCCGGTGAGACGTATGAGCCCGCCGAGGGCATGAGCAAGAAACAGGCGGAGCAGCGGGCGGCGTTGAACGCGCTGGGCGCGCTTGAGTTGATCACTCGATCGGCGCAGGGCGAGGTGCGGATTGTGCGGGGTTCGGCCGCGATCGCGGTCGATGCGGATACAGCGGCCATGGTCGATCTAGCGGATCAGGCTGAGGGCTGCGGCTGAGACGGCCGGTTCAGGTGATCAGTTCTCGGCCTGTACGTCGATGACGATCGGGCGGTGGTCGCTCTGTCGGGCGTCGAGCACGTCCAGATTCATCGCATCGAGTGCGCTGGCGTCGAGGCGTGCCGGGTCAAAGACGAAGGCGCGTTCGGCGGTGAGGTTTGCGCCGGAGTAGACGATGTAGTCCAGCCTGCCTGGCAAGAAACGGCTGCGTGCGTCCGTCCAGGTGTAGAGCGTGGGATCGCCCAGGACGTAGGGCTCGGCGATGTCGAGATCGGAGCCGTCGAGATCCATGTCCTTCGTGATGGCTCGAAGCGGTGCCGTACCGCCGACGAGGTTGTAGTCGCCGCCGATGACTCGGGCATGGGGCCCGATGCCCTCGAGTGCTTGATCGAGCGCCTTGGCGATGGCGTGGGCCTCGGCTGTGCGGATCGTGTCTTCGCGCGAATCGAGCCCGCCGCAGCACTTGAGGTGGACGCTCGCGGCGGCGATGATGCCGACGGGCGTGTCGACGAGGGCGGCTGCAAGTCGGACCGTGCGGGCTTCGTCCTCAGGTCGGATGGTGACCGCGGGAGGGCCGAGCGGCTGGAGCTCGTACCGCGAGACCACGGCGACGCCCCGGCCCTGGCTGGTGACCGCGGACCACGAGCCGTCGATGGGCAGGTTGGTGTTGAACCACTCGGCGAGCTGCTCGGCCGGCTTGTCGTACCACTCTTGCACGAGCACGATGTCGGGGTCCATGGCCCGGAACATGCGGCTGAAAGGCTCGGGCGCGGTGTCTGGCGCGTTGTTGAGTACGTTGTAGGCGACGATGCGGACTGAATCGAGTGAGCGTTCAGGAACGAGGATCGCGTCGAGCGGCGCGGTGAACGCCGCGGGCACGACATCGAGCCGGAACGGCTCGGCGGCCGCGACGGGGCGGCCGCGGGTATCGAACAGAACAACGCGGCCGGCAACGGCACCGGCGCTGAGCAGGCCGCTGTTCGGCAGCACGCCGGCGGATGCAATGCGTCGCGCGACGCGGATCTCGAACCAGTCGGATGCGTGCGTGGGGGCGATGGTGATGTCCAGCGCCGCGGCAGGGATCGCGGTGGCGGTGCCGTTGCGGTCGATCACTTCGATGCGTGTGCCCCCGCGTGTGGATCCGTCCTGCTCGATCGGTGAGAAGGTGATGGTCAAGTCGATGCCCAGCGCGCCGTCGCGCCGGCCGGTGTCGGGGTCTGCATCGGCATCGAGCTGGATCATCAGCGCCTCGTCGTTGGCCTGCAAGGTGACGACGCGATCGGCTTGGAAGCGGAGGTAGAGGTAGTGCTCGTCGGCGACGGCGGCGTGCTCGAAGGGCCAATCGGAGATATTGCCGTCGACGGCGATCGTGACGGGCGGGACATCGAGGTCTGCTGGGGGCGTCAGGGGTGGGAAGCCGGACCGGACCGGGGCGCGGTCACGATCACCCCCACCGCCGCAGGCAGCGAGTGTCAGGGAGCAGGCGAGCGCGAACAAGGCTGCCGCGACGCGTGTTGAGGCTTGAGCGGCCTCGCGGCGACATGGGTGGCTGTGGTGGTTGAGCATGGCGGTACTATCCCCCGCCCGGGGCGCCGTTGCAAGCCGGGCAGGCGGCCGGTGTGCGATGGAGGCTGATGGCGTATGGATCCGACGACCGCGGCTCGGAATGACGGTGCGGGCGTGAGCTGGCAGCAGCGGCTCCGGGACGTCACGGCGATGATGCGCGACATGTCGGGCCAGTCGGACCCACAGGCGATGGTCCGGGCGTATCGCGAGCGGATCGCGCAGATCTACCCGGTCGATGCGTTCGTGGCGATCAGCCGGCGTGACCTGGAGCCGCCGAATATCAAGGTCACGCGTGCCTCGATCTGGGACGTGGAGATCAACCCGTGGACACAAGGCGACCGCCTGCCAGTGTTCGACCGCGGGCTGCTCAACGATCTGATGTACGCCGGGGAGCCAGCGATCCTCAGCGATGTCACGGTCGAGGCATCGGACCCGCTCGCGGAGTTTCTGCCCGGAGCCCGGAGCCTGGTGGCGATCCCGAGCTTCGACGACGGCGTGGCCAAGAACATGGTCGTGATGGGCAAGAGCGAACCGTCGGGCTTCGATCCCGATGAGCTGCCGGACATGGTGCTTCGGACGAACCTGTTCGGGCGGGCGACACACAATCTGGTGCTTCGTCAGCAGCTGGATCTGGCATACCAGCGCGTTGACGAGGAGCTCAAGACCGTGGCGTCGATCCAGCGGTCGCTGCTGCCGTCGGAGCTTCCGACAATCGAGGGCGTCGATATCGCGGCGCACTACGAGACATCGGCCCGCGCGGGGGGGGATTACTACGACGTCTTCCCGCTCAGCAAGGGGCGCTGGGGCATCCTCATTGCGGACGTGTGCGGGCACGGCACGCCCGCGGCGGTGCTCATGGCGATCACACACGCACTCGCCCACACGGCTCCGAGCGATTGCCTGCCGCCGGGCGAGCTCCTGGCGTATGTGAACGATCGGCTGACGTCGCGGTATACGTCTCAGGGAACGTTTGTGACGGCCTTCTACGCGGTGTACGACCCGAGCGATCGTTCGCTTGTATACGCCAGCGCTGGTCACAACCCGCCCCGGGTCAAGCGTTGCAGCGATGGGAGCATGTTCGTGCTCGACGCGGCTCAGTCGCTGCCGCTGGGCATCGCAGAGGGGATCGAGTACGCCGAGTCCAGAGCGGAGCTGATCCCGGGCGATCAGGTCGTGCTGTACACCGACGGTATCACCGAGGCGTTCAACGACGAGGGCAATATCTTCGAGGTCTCGCGGCTGGATGGGGTGTTGGCGAACTGCGGGATCAGTGCGCAGGGGCTGATCGGCTCGGTGCTCGATGCGGTCGATGTATTCACAGACGGCCGGCCTGCGGATGACGACCGCACGCTCGTTGTCCTGAAAGTTCGGTGACGCGAGCCTGGTACGGGCGGCCCCGCGCTCAGGCCGCTGCGGCGAGGGCAGGCGCGTCGAGCGGGCGTCGACGCACGAGCCTGTCCCGGAACGCGCCCGCGAGTTCAGAGAAGGCACCGGCGACATCGGGATCGAAGTGCGAGCCGGCGCCTTGGGCGATGATCTCGGCGGCGCGTTCGTGCGGCATCGCGGCCTTGTAGACGCGCGACGACGTCAGGGCGTCGTAGACGTCTGCGACGGCCACTATGCGGGCCTCGAGCGGGATGTCCCCAGCGAGTAGACGGTCGGGATAGCCGGCGCCGTCCCAGCGTTCGTGATGGGATCGGGCGATGCGGATCGACATGTTGAGCAGCGGGTCGTCAGGACCGATGCGGTCGCGGATGGCCTCGAGCGTGTCGGCGCCGATACCGGGGTGCAGGCGGACGACGGCCATCTCATCTTCGGTCAGGCGGCCGGGCTTGAGCAGGACGGCGTCCGGCACGCCGACCTTGCCGATGTCGTGGAGCGAGGCAGCCAGGCGGAGGTTGTCGATGAAGGCGTCATCGATCTCGGGATAGGCATCGCGGAGCCGCTGGGCAAGCATGACGGCCATGGTGCAGATGCGGTCGAGGTGGTCGCCGGTGTCGGAGTCTCTGTAGTCGGCGAGCTTGGCCAGGCCCTGGATCATGGCGTTGCGCGTCCGGATGACGGCGGCGCCCCGGTCGGTCAGCCGCTCGGTCAGCAGCCGGTTTTGGCGCTCGAGCCGTCGGCTGTGGATGGAGACGAGGCCCGCTGCGGCGACCGCGGTCAGGATCAGCACGGCGAGTGCAACGGCGGAGGTCTGGAGGATGACGGCTGTGGGTGCCCGGGCGACCAGGGCACCGGCGGCATGCTCGGGCTCGTCGATGACGACGAGTGCTTCGAGGCCCGGGATGGCTGCGGCCGCGGAGCGGGTGGTGGCAGCGGCGCGTGCGGGTGTGCTGTCGAAGCCGGGCAGGGGCGACATGCCGGGCCGGCACAGCAGGGTGCCGTCGGGCGCGACGACGGCGACGGACGCCCCGCTGGGGAGCCTGATGGCGTCGAGCATGTCGTAGACGCGGGTCCAGTGCTCGCCGCCGCGTTCCAGGTCAGAGATGCCCGAGCGTGCGATGGCCTGGGCGATGCCCGCGGCGAGGCCTTCGGTAGCGACCGCGGAAGACTGCTGTGAAGCGTCCACGACGCTGGCAACGGTGTGGCGGAGTCCGAGGACCCACGCCCCGCCGAGCAGTGCGGCCTGTGCAGCGAGGACAGCACCGACCACCACGGCACGGGTCCAGCCCGCAGACATCCAGCCGTGAGCGGGGTTTTCGTTCATCTCTCGTCTCGCTGGCACAGGTGGCATGTCGGCCGACCGCACGGCGGATAGGACCGAAAGTCGCTTCGTGGGCGTGTTCGGCGGTGGAGGCACGCGGGCGGGCTGGACCTTCCCCCCGTTGTGGTGGAGCTTTCGGGCCCGAATAGGTGCTCGGCAGTGCCGACGGGCGTCGGATCACCCGCTGGGCACGGGCGAACTGCTCAGGCGCTCGGGCAGTCGCACACGGGAGCTGGGGTGGCCGTCGAGGTAGCCGAACTCCTTGTACCACGCTGCGGTCTGCCTGAGCCCCGTGGCGAGATCGACACGCGGCTCGTAGCCCAGGACGCGGCGGGCCTTGGCGATGTCGAACGAGCGGTGCTGGCGGAACCAGTCCACGCGGCGTGGGAAGAGCGGCGGTGAGATCCGCAGCGGCTTGCAGACAGCCTCACAAACAACCGCTGCGGCCCGGAGAGGGGCGAAGGGCATGCGGACGATCTTGACGTCTTTGTCCATGGCCTTCGCGACGGCGTGGACGAGGTCGTTGAGCGAGACGGAGTGATCGTCAGCGCCGATGAAGACCTCGCCGGTAACGTTGGGCGTCGTGGCGGCGAGCTGGAAGCTGTCGCAGAGGTTCTCGATGTGGACAGGGTGGTAGTGGGTCTGGCCGTCACCGAACATGTAGAACGTGCCGCGTTTGCAGAGCTTAAAGAGCATGAGGAAACGGCCCGGGTCGCCGGGGCCGTAGATGGCCGAGGGCCGGACAATGGTGGCGTCGAGGCCGTTCTGAACGAACTCCTGGACAACCTCTTCCCCGTTGTATTTGGTCTGCTGGTAGTAGTCGGCGGGCGCGATGGGGCTGTCCTCGTGGGCGGAGCCGGTGGTGACGTGGCCGTGGACGCCGATGGTTGAGCAGTAGACGAGCTTGGGCACGCTGTAGCGGACGCAGGCGTCGCAGACGTTGCGGGTGCCCTCGACGTTGACGTCCCAGTAGTGGGTGTCGGGGACGTTGAGCTTGCGGAAGGCGGCGGCGACGTGCTGGACGAGCTGTGCGCCCTCGGTCACGCGGTCGACGGCGTCTTTGTCGGTCACGGAGCCGATCTGGACATCGGCACCGAGCTCTTGAAGCTCGTCGGCGAAGAGGCCCGGCTGGTTGTCGAGGACGACGACGTCGTGCCCCTGATCGATGTAGCGGCGGACAAGCTGGCTCCCGGTGAAGCCGGTCCCGCCCGTGATACAGACTCGCATGGCTCGGTATCCCCTGCCTCACGCCGAACACCGCGCGAGGGCCTCCATTGTTGCGTCTGGACCTTGGCAATGCGAGCACGGCGCCGCGTGTTGCCGTGTTTTCGCTTGATGGGTTAGCCGTGCAGCTTCAGTCGGACCTGGGTGGCGAGGGCGACGAGGAGGCTATCGCGACGGCCGACGGCTCGGTGGTCGAGATCACCCGTCGGTGCGCTTTCGGCGAGCCAGCGCCGCACGTCTGTGTCCGGCGGCAGGCCCGGAACCCAGTAGCCGTAGCGTCCTGCGCGGGCGGTGTGGCTCGGGATCGGCAGCGGGTCGGTGCCGGGAATGACGCGGAGGCCGGCCTGGGCGCCGGCAACAAGGACGCGGTCGGCGCTGCCCATCGGGCGCGCGGCGGAGTCGCCCAGGGCGATGCGGTCGCCGCAGTCACGGACGAGGTCGAGCATGAGCGAGCGGCGGGCGCCGGTCCACTTGCCGAAACCCCATGGCAGCGTGACTAGGGCGTCGGTCGCGAGGGCGGCCTCGATGCAATCGCGGATGGACATGCCGTCGCGGAGGCCCTCGTCGGCCGAGGCCCTGGTCAGGAGCGTGAGGACCTCGAGGCGTTCTACGCAGGCCCACTGCCGGCCCGGCGCGATGAGTATCGCGCCGCCAGACAATGCTTGTTGTAGACGAAGGATGATGCCGTCGGACTCGGCGAGTTCCCAGGGGCCGAGCTCGGCCTCGCCCGCGGCGATGCGATCGTACGCGTGCTCGCCGGTCTGCTCGGTCAGCAGGATCGCAGCGGCGTGCTCTTTCGCGCCGAGGCGGGCAGCGTGGTGTGCGGCGTGGGCTGCCACGGCGTTGAGCGTGGTTGGCAGGTGGTGCGCTTCGCGGAGGTGAACATGGCCGTCGACGATGGTCACGGCTTCAGGAGGCGGTGCTGCGGTCATGGACGGGCCCTCCTCAGGCGGCGCGAGCGGTTGACGCGCCGCGCGATCGCCCAGATCACGGCGGCGAAGGCCAGCTCGGTGCCGACCGTGATCAGGTGCTTGTCCCATCGGGTCCAGTCGCCGTGTTCCACGCCGGTGAAGACGCCGAAAGGCGGGACGACGCGTTCTGCGGTAAACGGCCAGTAGAGGCTGACCCCGCGTGACCCGATCGTGATGAAGTCCATGCCGACGTGGAGCGCATAGAGGCTGGTGCCAACAGCGAAGGCGCGCATACGGTGCTCGGTCTTCTTAAAGAGCGGGCACAGGAAGCCGGCGGCGATGGCAAACGCCACGCCGAACACCGGTGCAAGGACGAGCGAGTGGGTCCAGGTGCCGTGGTTGAGGAAGGCATCGCCATCGACGACGATCCCGATGAAGATGTCCAGGTCCGGGGCCCCGCATGCGAAGAGCGCCAGGAACGAGAGGAGCGCTTGCTGGTGCTGCTCCGCTCGTCGGTAGGCGGGGCCGAGCGCAGGCTGGGCGAGCATGGTGAGCGAGCCGTGGGCGATGGGTGAGGGCACGTGTTCGCTCCGGCCTATGTGGCGTCGTTCTTTGGATCCGGATCGGCGATGCGGGGCTGCGGCTTGAAGGCGTCAGCCACGTGCTGGGCGGTGATGGCCGCGAGCAGGGCGAGCGCGGGCGCCATGATCAGGACGGCGGGCATGATGGGGCGGCCGAGCGCGATGGCGGTTGCGGCGGGCGAGGCAACGGAGGCGGTTCCGGCGAGCAGGGCGGTCGCGACAGGATGGCGACCGACGGCGGCGGCCGCGAGCCCGATCGGTATGAAGAAAACAGCCGATGCGATCAGATCACGCGCTGCCGTGTGGGCACCGAGCCAGTCGCCGGGGCCGACGCCCAGGATTCGTTCGGCGACAGGTCGCCCGTCGGCGTAGAGCCTGAAGCGGTCACCCGTGGAGACAATGACCAGGTGCGTACGCCGGCCGGCTTCGAGCACACCGGGGAATCGGACGGGCGTGCGGCTTGCGTTGTCACCGGTGCGCCGGGTCCGGACGCGGACGACGAGTGCGTCGCCTTCTTGCCCGAGCATGAGATGCCGAGCGGATGGCCCGCTCGACACCGTCATGATGCGTGCTGGGCCGGCCTGCTCGCTTTCGTCCGGGGTGATGTCGGCTTCTATGACAACGGCCTGCGCATGCATGAGCGCTTCGGGGAGTCGCCAGAGCGTGTCACGAGAGACGAGCGGTCCACCGACGGAGGTATCGAGTCCTGCGGCGTTGAGCGTAGCGTCGTCGCCGAAAAGCGGCTCACCGATGGTGCCTCGGTCAGGTGCGATGACCTCTCCGTTGATCGAGGCGGCACCGGCGGCCAAATCGTAGATGGCGGCATCGCCGAGGCCCAGGCGTAGCGCGATGCCTTGGGCATCGATGGCCGTCGCCGATAGCTTGCGGGCTGTTTCATCGCCCGGGCTCGCGGTGGTGATGGCGACGCCGTGGACGGTGCCTCGCCACGGCCGGCCCCCACCGACCTCGTCGCCGATGGCGAGCTGGAAAGCATCGTCGAACGGCCCGAGCGTGTGGCCGATCTGCGCACGCACGCCGAGGGCGGCGGTCAGCGCGGTCCATCCGAGGAGCGTGGTCAAGGAAAGCAGGGCGAGCAGGCGAGCGGGTTCGGCGCGCAGCGGGCTGAACCGCAGCAACACGGCCGCCGCGGCGAGGCCGGACCACTGCGCAGCGATGTCCGCAACCCGGGCGTGTCGCCGGTCGAGGCCCGCCTGGGCGGCTTCGAGCAGGAGCAGGCCGATGGCGATGGCTGCCGCGAGCATGAGGGTGCGGCGGGCTGGCCAAGCGGCGCCCGCCAGCAGGAGCATCGCGAAGGCCGGCAATGCGTGGAGTGGTGACTCACGGTCGATCGGTTCATGGAACAGGCCTTTGAGCCCAGATGCGTACTCGTGCCACGTTTCGACGAAGCGGAACGGGAAGAGTGTCAGCGAGACAACCGCGACGGCGAGGATCGCGAGCAGGATCGCGGCGCGGGCGTGCGTGTCGGCGCGTTCTGGGGGCACGTGCGAGTGTAGTCGTGGGCGCCGCTAGGCTAGACGCATGAACCAGACCCTCGAGCTGCTCCGAAGCCACCGGACGATCCGGCGATTCAAACCCGATCCAGTGCCGGAGGCAGACATCCGCGCGGCATTCGAGGCGGGACAGATGGCCTCGACGAGTTCGGCGGTGCAGGCGTATGCAGTGATCAGGGTGCGTGATACGCATACCCGCCGGTCGATCGCGGATCTCTGCGGGCCCCAGCCGAAGGTCGCCGAGTGCGGGGCGTTCTTCGTGATCGTGGGTGACACGCGGCGGCATCGGCTGGCCGCAGCACGCGATGGCAAGGAATACGACCAGCGGCTGGAGAGCTTCCTGGTCGCGGCGATCGACGCCAGCCTGTTCGCCGAGAAGGCCGTGATCGCATTCGAATCGATGGGGTACGGCATCTGCTACATTGGTGGGCTCCGCAACAACATCCATGACATCGACAGGCTGCTAGAGCTGCCCGAGGGCGTGTACCCGCTGTTCGGGCTGTGCGTCGGTGTTCCGGACGAGTCGCCGAGCCTAAGGCCGCGGCTTCCGATCGATGCTGTGCTGTTCGAGGAGCGCTATCCCGACGATGGCCGTGTGCTGGATCAGATGGCCGAGTACGACGCTGGGTACGTCGCGTACCTGAAGGCGCGCGGCGTCGACGATCCTGTTCCGTGGAGCGTGCAACGCAGCGGCGCGTACAACGAGCCGAAGCGGCCGGACATCGGGCCGTACTACATCCGTAAGGGTGCGGATCTGCGGTAGTGCTCCGCGCTGCGTGGTCGGTGCCGTAGCGCTGCGTAGCGGGACGCAAGTCGTCAGGGCGCAAGGCCGATAGCCGTTGCGGTGTCGCGAGAGGCCGAGCCCATCCAGAGAGGTGCGGAGCAGGACCAGCCCAAGCCGAAGCCCAGCCGCCCGATCTTGCGTCGGATGCGATGGGTCGGCGCGATGGTGGTGCTGCCTGTCGCAAGCCTTGCTGGCTCGGTGGTTGCGAGCCTGCTGTCGGGGCGCCGGATCGGTTCGTTCCTGAGCGATCCTCGCGTGGTTGATGACCCTCACGCGCTCACAGGCGTGCTGTCGAACCTTGGGATCTGCCTTTGGGCGTCGGCGGCGTATGCATCCCTCTTGGCTGGTTGGGTGCTGCGGCGTTCGGAGGCGCACCGGGAGACCTCACTGTTCCTTCTGGCATTCGGCACCCTCTCGCTCGTGCTGATGGTCGATGACCTGATGCTGGTGCATGAGGGAATCGTGCGCGACTGGCTCGGGCTGCCCGAGCTGCTTCCGATCACCCTTTACATGCTGGCGACGTTCGCCTGCCTGGTGCGGTTCGCGTCGAGGATCCGTCGCGAGGGATCGCTCCTGATGGTCATCGCGCTGACATGCTTCGCCGGTTCCGTCGGGACCGATGTCGCGCCGGGCCCGCTGACCGGGCTTCTCGGCGAATGGCGGATCCTGGTTGAAGACGGCCTGAAGCTGTTCGGGATCACCGCATGGGCCGGGTTCTTCGCACGGGCGTCGATGCGGGCGCTCGGCGCGGCGATGGCCGATGCCTGAACACCCCGATGCATCTGAGAGACGGATCCGGTAGACTCGGCGTGATTTGACCACAAGGAGACCGACCGATGCGTTCCATGCCGACGATGCTGACCGGACTTGTTGCCCTTCCGATGCTCCTGCTCGCGGGCTGCCAAGCCGGGGTCGTCTCGGACTCGGATGCGATCGTGCCGGTCAGCGCATCGGCTCAAAAGAGGGATGCGACCATGGCGCTGCTCGGCCAACTCGAGGGCGACTGGCGGCTGCAGGAAGAGGACGGCAACCTAGGCGAGGCGGTCAGCAACTTCCACGTGTCCAGCGGCGGGACGGTCGTCCGCGAGATCATGATGGTCGGCGGACCGATGGAGATGACCAACCTCTACCACATGGACGGTGACGCGGTCGTCTGCACACACTACTGCGCCGTGGGCAACCAGCCTCGGATGGTCGCCACAGGCATCGAGACGACCGAACTCGGCCCGAGTCTGAACTTCGAGATCCAGAGCGTGAGTAACTTTGTCGAGGGCCAGGATCACTACATGGGCGGCCTGCGGCTGACCGTCGTCGACGCCGACACCGTGCACCAGGACTGGACAACGTTCGACAAGGACGGCGGGGTGGCTCATTCGATGACGTTCGTGCTCAAGCGGGATGCGACACACTGAGCCGAGAAGTCCTGTTCCCGCTCGTCCGGTGCCATGCCGAGGGTTTTTGGCAGCGTGCCCGGGAAGCCGCGGACAATGGCGTCCACGCGTAAGCGATCCCCCCATTACTTTTAATCGGGATGGAATTGTGCGCGCACTTTCGTGCATCGGGCACCGTCTTGCGGAGGGGGTGGTCTGCACCCCGTGGACCGATTTGACTTGCTCTTGAGAGGACCCCGCTGTGTATCCATTGATGAGCCTCGCCGTTGTCCTGAACTGTCCGACGCTTGCAGACATTGCCCAGCCCGTCGTGTTCTCGGAGAGCGATGCCGCGATCATCACCCGCTCCATGGATGGCGAGTGGGCCGGTGTGCTGGAGTATGCGAATTACAGCGACGGGCGGCGTGTGGAAATCCCGATGGCGGTCGAGCAGGAAGCGAGCGCGATCGCCCCGGTCGTCCTCAGGCACGTCACATTCACCGATCCGGGCAAGATCATCGAATCAGGCGAGATCGTCGCGATCGACGCCCAGAGCAGAACGCTGTCGATCCGTTCCATGTCGGGCGGTGATGATGAAGGCGACGGCGAGCTCTGGGCGGTCGAGGCCGCGGAGATCGCCGACCCGGATGATTGGTCGCTCGTTCTGGAACGCGACGGAAGAGACGACAACCGCCCGGCTCGGCTCCGCCTCACGCAACGGATGCTCGACGGCAAGCTGTCGAGCCGCAAGGAGGTCGACTACACCGATGACGACGGCGAGGCGTTTGTGTTCCGCAACGAGTTCCGTCTTGAGCGCCGGCCCGCCGACCCCCAAACGCTCGTAGGCGACTGGACGATCGACCTGCGGTCCATGCCGGACGCTGAGCCCTCGCCCGCCACCCTGAGCATTACATCGGTCGACGCCGAGGCCGGCACATTCGAAGGCACGTTCTACAACGGCATGTCCGAACTGACCGAGACCCGTTTCAACACCGATTGGCAGGGCATCCGCTTCGCATTCATCACGAGCGACGGGCAGAGCCGCTACCACACCCAGGGAACTCTTCGCGGCGGCTCACTCGCCGGCACCACCCACGCCGTCGAGCGCGGGTTTCTTGCGGTGTGGA
>JBCCZQ010000015.1:0-45491 GCA_039187315.1 Planctomycetota bacterium
ACCGGAGGACGAGTACACCATCCCGATCGGCCAGGCCAAGGTCGTCAGCGAGGGCGACGATCTGACCGTCGTCACCTGGGGTGCGAGCCTCTTCGAGTGCCTGGGCGCGATCGACAACGCTCCCGAGGATGTCAGCATCGAACTGATCGACCTCCGCACGATCTACCCGCTGGATGTCGACACCGTCGCGGCATCGGTGGAAAAGACCGGCCGTTGCGTGGTGGTTCACGAAGCACCGCTGACCGGTGGCATGGGCGCCGAGATTTCGGCCCGGATCCAGGAACGCTGCTTCCTGCACCTCGAGGCCCCGGTCCAGCGTGTCGCAGGCTTCGATACCATCATGCCGTTCTACAAGCTCGAGAACGAGTATCTTGTGGACTCGAAGCGGATCGCGTCCGCGATCCGGGAAACGCTGGCGTACTGAATCCGCACCGCTTGGCCGGGCAACGACGGCATCTGAGGGGAATCCATGGCCGGCAAAGTCTCATCCGATCCCAATATCTTCCTGCTGCCAGACATCGGCGAGGGCCTGCAAGAGGCCGAGCTCAAGGAGTGGCTTGTGGCCGTGGGCGACACGGTTGAGGAAAACCAGAACCTCGCCGAAGTCGAGACCGACAAGGCGCTCGCAGAGATCCCGGCGCCCCGCGCGGGCGTGATCGCCGAGCTCTGCGGCGAGCCCGGCGAGATGATGAAGGTCGGCGAGCCGTTCATTAAATTCGAGGGCGCAGGCGCCGAAGCTCCGCCCGCCCCACCGCCGGCCGTCGACGACATACCCGAGCCCTCGGCCGATCGCGAGGATGCGGGCACGGTCGTCGGTTCGGTCTCCGAGGACCTGCCGGGCATGTCGAGCAACGGCAAGGCGCTCGCCGCGCCGGCCGTGCGACGGCTCGCTCGCGATCTGGGTGTGGATATCAACAGCTGCGCTGGGACCGGCCTCGGCGGTCGCGTGACGAAGAAAGACGTTGAGGCTGCGGCCAAGGGCGGCGTCCACACGCCGGTATCGCGCACAGCTGCACCGGCGCCGGCGCATGCGAACCACGATGCGGTTGCAAGGGCGGTCGCTGCTCCGCCCGCCAAGCGCGAGATTGTCTCCATCCCCGCCGGTCAGGACAGGATGACGATTCCCTTCCGGGGCGTGCGCCGCAAGATTGCCGAGCGGCTCCGCGAGTCGGTCGACAAGGCGGTGCACTTCACGGTGATGGACGAGGCGGACATCACCGATCTGAACTCGCTCCGCAAGCGGCTCGCTGCGGCGTCCGGCGAGAAGGTCTCTCCCCTGCCGTTCGTAGCCAGCGCCATCTGCCGTGTGCTCAGCCGCGACGAGTTCCGCCCGCTCAACGCGACAACCGACGACGAGAAGCAGGAGATCGTCCGCCACCGACCGGTGCACCTGGGCATGGCCGTCGACACCGACGACGGGCTGATGGTCCCCGTGATCCGCGACTGCGATGCCTTGGGCGTGCTCGAGATCGGCCGCGAGGTCGCGCGCGTGGCCAACGGCGCCCGAGCCCGCACGCTGCCTCGTGATGAGCTGATGGGTTCGACCTTCACGCTCAGCAACGTGGGCAGCCACGCCGGGCGGTTCGCCACGCCGATCATCAACTACCCCGAGGCGGGCATCCTCGCCGCCGGCCGTGCCCGGGAGGGCATGGTGGTCAAGCACGGCATGTTCCGTGTCGGCCTGCTGCTGCCGCTGAGCCTGGCCTGCGACCACCGCGTTGTTGATGGCGCACTCGCCGCCCAGGCGCTCGCCGAGATCGTCGCACTTCTCCAGTCGCCCGAGAGCCTGCTCGAGCCGGCACGGAAGTGATCCGCCGAGCTACGCCTTCTTCATGATGAAGCAGTAGTTGAACCCGCGGAGGAAGAAGTTGCCCTCCACGGCCGACTTGCGGTAGTTACCCCGTTCGAGCTTGGCGTTCTTGCGGTCGACCGCGATGATATCGACGGGCTCGAAACGCATCCGCAGCCGCGCGAATAGCTCGAATCCGATCGGCATGAACTCGCCGCCCAGCACGGCCCCCGACTTCGCCTTGCCCTTTCGTTTGCGCCACGAATCGCTGACGTACAGGGCCATGTAGCGTCTCGGGATGAGCACACGCTCGATCTCGCCGATGACGCGCTCCATCGCGGTGTAATAGGCCGTGCCGCCATCGCCGCCGCCCGCATCGAGCTTGCCGATGCATGAGGGATCATCGGAGTAGTCGATATGCGTCGAGTACGGCGGATCGACAAACGCGAAGTCGATGGATGAGGCATCCAGGGGGAGCGCGCGGGCATCTGCCCGCGCGATGTCGCTGCGCGATGGTGACAGATCGAAGCAGACCGGCTCGCGGCCGAGGTCGCGGCACACATCGATCGTGGTGCCGGAGCCCACCATGGGGTCGAGCACGCGGTCGCCCTCGCGTGTGTACCGCATCAGGAGCTGCCAGACGACCCAGCTCGGCGTTGCGCCGGCGTAGTGCTTGGAGCCCTGCATCGTGGAGCCATCGGCGGCGTCGTAGTGCTGGCTGGGGTAGTCCCAGAGCGTGGTCGGAAACACTCGCAGCGGCGGACGTTTCATGTGCGGCGGCCTCATCCCCGGCTCACCGCGTCAACACCGCGACCAGTCGATCGCGTGCCTCGTCGACCGTTCCGTCGATACGCGCACCGGATGCGTTGGCGTGCCCACCGCCGCCGAGTCGGCCCGCGACCGCGTTGACGTCGATCATGCCCGGCCCCGGCTTGGAGCGCAGGCTGATCTTGGCGCGCGGCCCACCATCAGCCGTCTCGACTTCCGTGATGCTTGCAGCGACGCGCACCGACTGGATCCGCAGCGGAAAATCCGCAAGCCCTCCCGTGTCCTCGGGCCCCGCGTGGGCCTCGGCGATATCCGAGAGCCTGAGCCGCATGATCGCGATGCGGTCGCGGTCGAGAAGCTCCAGCGAGTTCAGCGAGGCTGCGATGATCTTCAGCCGCGCTGGCTTCTCCGACTGCTCGATCATCGAGTAGAGCGCGGCGTGATCGACGCCTGCCGCGATGAGATCCGCGGCGAGCCGCAGCGTCGCGGGGGTGACGTTGGAGTGACGGAACCAGCCGGTGTCCGTCGCGATGCCGAGATACAGACACCGCGCGATGTCTTCGGGCAATTCGGTCGGTCCGGGTAGACCGAGCAGACGTACGCAGAACTCAGCGACGGGCTCGCACGCCGCGGCCGCGGACGTCGTGAGCAGCCTCCGCGGTGAGACATCGGGGTCGCCACGCAGGTGGTGGTCGATCACCGCAGTGCGTTCCGGGCCGACCGCGCGCACATGTTCTGCGAGCGCGTCGAGCTGGGACCAGCTTCCCGTGTCGACGACGACGAGGCGGTCGGGCATACCCGGCGCCGGATCAGCCCGCTCGAACGAAGACCAAGGCGTGTCATCGGCGAACGTATCGAACCATCGGGGCATCGTGCCAGTAAATATCACGCGCGCGGTGCGTTTTCTGGTTCGCCGATTGATCGCTCGAGCGAGCGCGAAGCAAGAGCCGATCGCATCACCGTCCGGCCGAGCATGCGTCAGGACCTGAACATCATCGCTGCCGTCGAGCCACGCGGCGATATCGCCCGCCGAGACGGTTGAACTCCATTCGACGGCGGTCATGCGTTCGCTCCTTCTTCCAGCACCTGATGATCGATCAGGCTACGCGTCCGGTCGATGTCCCGAGCGAGCTGACGGCCGAGATCGTCGATGCCTGCAAACCGGACTTGATCACGCAGCCTTGCCACGAAGCTCAGACGGACCGTCCAGCCGTATTCAGGGAGCCCCGGTAGGGGTGACCACGCCGCGTCGCCGCCACTTCGCAGCAGGTGCGCCTCGAGCCGTGCCACTCTGCCACCGACCGTTGGTCGCTGGCCGACGTTGATCGCCGCGGGGCAGGCCGAACCCTCGGGCATCTCGGCCAGACCCGCGTACACACCCTCGGCGGGGAGCGCGTTCTGCGCATCGACGTTCGCGGTCGGCACGCCGATCGTCCGCCCGAGACGGTCGCCCTCGACGACTTGGCCGACGACGTCATACGGCCTGCCGAGCAAACGGGCCGCGTCACGGACACGCCCGCTCGCTAAGAGCCAGCGGATCAGCGTGCTCGACACCGGCACGCCGATCCGATCGTCGAGCCCGGCTCGTACGGGCGGGAGGACCTCGACCGCAAAGCCGTAGCCGCCTCCCAACGCCGCGAGCACGCCGGTGTCTCCCGAGCGTTTCCGACCGAACCGAAAGTCGGGCCCCTCGACGACATCCGTCGCGCCGATTGGTGCGATCCGTGTGGCAACGAACTGCTCGGGGTCGAGCGCGAGCAACGCCTCGGTCGGCTCGAGGCGCATGATTTCATCGACGCCGTGCAGCCGCAGCAGCCGTTCGCGGTCGGCCCAGGTCGTCAGGCGCGCCGGAGCGGCAGACAGCGTAGCGCCGGGGTGCGGGTCGAAGACCATCGCGGTGACACGCCCGCGCTGGCCCGCCAACCGGCGTGCCGCCTCTACGAGCGATGCGTGCCCGAGGTGGACACCGTCGAACGTCCCGATCGTCACCGCGTGAGGCTCGGGTTCGCTCACGGCGTGCGCTCCGGATCGTCGTCGACAGGCTCGAGGTCGTAGGTCTCGGTTTCGCCGGCACGCTCGATCCGGGCACCCTTGGAGAACACGTGCGGATGGGCCGGCTCGGGATGGTCGCTGCCTCCGGCAGAGGGTATGAGCGGATCAACGGGCTCCGGCGCGCTGAACTGGCGTTCGACGGTGTCCCGCATGTCTGCCGCTCGTCGCGCCGCGATACGCTGATCCCGTGCGTGCTGCTCACGGTTGGTGCGGACGGCTGCGAACGCCACGCCCGCGAACTGTACGAAGCCCATACCTGCGAATAGCAGCGCGACCGTATAGACGGCCATCAGACCGATTAACACGATGTAGACGAACCCGTTGAAAGAACCCGTTGTCATACCCGCGATCGTGCGGACTACAAGAACGACCGGTGCACCGACACCGAGCACCCACGCCGCGCCGCGCAGGCGGCTCGCCAGCTGAGCATCGCCGGACCAATCCGCCAGCGAGGAGACCACGATCAGCAGTGGAACGCTCGCGACGCACGCTACCAGAAAGCCCGCCCAAGCCAGGGCGCTCCATGCGCCTTGTCCGCCCCACGCGTTTGTACCCGCGAGGCCTTGCGCGGCGACCACGAGCCCGAAGAAAATCCACGAAGCAGCGCCGAGCCTGGCGCCGAGCCGCCATCGTGAGCCGTCAAGGGTCGCATCGTTGACCGTCTGTTCGCCACGAGGCCTTGGAATCGTCAGGACGAAGACGCCGATCGCGAAACCCGTCGCGCCGAGCATCGATAACGCAGCCAGCGGCAGCCACGGTGTCATCCACGCCAGAAGACCGACGATCAGCGCAGCGGGTGCCGAGAAAGCGTTGATGGCCGATGCCATGGCGATGCGGTGCAGGTAGGACGCTGGCGCATCGGTCAGGTTGTCTCCCCTGGCCGAGAATCGCTTGATGGGGATAGTCGCACCGCACTCGGGGCACGTGCCGCCTGCCTGCAACCCAACGAGGTTGTAGCCGCAGGTGCGACAGGGGAGATCGCTGACGATCTGCATGCCGGCTGCGGCGCTCGGGAGCGTGGTCGGGTCGATCGGCATCCGGACCATCGTATAACGCAGGAGCCGCGGACGGATCAGCGGGGACTGGCGACATCCCCCGCACCGCGCAGCTCGCGGGCGGCACGCACCGCGTTGCGGAAGATGCTCATGCCAGGCGTGTCGCCGGTGCGTATCGAGGTCGACAGCCCCGTCCAGAACGGATGCCGCGTCCAGTCCAGGTACCGCTCGGGATGGGGCATGAGGCCGAACACGCGCCCGGTCGGATCGCACAGGCCCGCGGCGTCGCCAGCCGAGCCGTTGACCGGTTCCGTGTAACGCAGAGGCACCTGCCCCGCCTCGGCGAGCGCGCCGATGACGCTCGCATCCGTGACAACGCGGCCCTCCCCGTGCGCGACGGGAAGCCGCATCACCCGCTGGTCGCCGTTCGCTGGCAGCCCAGCCGTCCAGACACACGGCGACGAGGCGTCCGCCTCCACGCCGACCCATCTGTCGACGAAACGCCCCTGTTCATTGTGCACCACGGAAACACTCGGGCTGCCGACGCGCCCCGTTGGCAGCAGCCCCGTCTGCACGAGGACCTGAAAACCGTTGCAGACGCCGATCACGCACGCTCCGCGATCGACCGCGGTGTTCAGCGGCTCGGCGAGCGATCGGCGGATCCGCATCGCGAAGATACGACCGCTGGCGATGTCATCGCCGTAGCTGAAGCCCCCGGGGAAGCCGATCAGATCCGAGGATGCAAGCAGCTCCGGCTCGCGGCACAGACGGTCGAGGTGCACCGTGACGACCGCGGCACCCGCAAGCGTGAAGGCCCTGGCGAGCTCGGCGTCGCAGTTCGTCCCCGCTGTGCGCACGACCAGCGCGATCGGTCGGGTTCCAGCGGGCGGATCGGGGTCCACGGTTGTCATGCGGATAGGATAGAGCGGTTCGAGTCGGGCAGCCGGCACGCGCGCGTCGTTCGCGAGGGTGGCGGACGCGGATGGTGTGGAGGCAGCGATGCCTGCTGTGTACCCGTTCCGAGCATTGCAGTTCCAGGGTGGTCGGGGCGATGTGACCACGAAGGTTGCCCCGCCGTACGACGTCCTCGATGCGGCTGCCAAGCACGCGCTGCTCGATCGAGACGCTGGCAGCATTGTCAGCGTCGACCTGCCCCATGTGCCCGCCAAGGAACTCGGGCCTCCCAAGGCTTACAAGGCGGCTGCCGCGAGTTTGAAGGCGATGCTCGAAACCGGCGTACTGAGCCGATCCGAACGGCCGGCCATGTTTGCCTACCGCCAGACGTTCGAATTCGCAGGCGACACTCACGCCCGCTGCGGCATGGCCTGCACACTCGACACGGTCCAGCTCGGTAGCCGCGAAGGCGGAGGCGTGCTTCCGCACGAGGAGACCTTCTCCGGACCGAAGGAGGACCGCCTCGCGCTCACGCGCGCAACGCGTACGCAGCTCAGCCCCATCTTCGGCATGCACCCTGATGAGGCCGGAGCTGCCAGCCGCATCGTCCGAGGCGTCATGGACAACCGGGACGCCGACCAGACCTGCCGGCTGACCGAGACCGACGGCACCGAGGTCTTCCACGAGGTCTGGACCATCGACGACGACGACACACTCCGCGCGTACCGCGATGCGCTCGCGGGGCAAGATGTCTTCATCGCCGATGGCCACCACCGGTACAACACCGCGGTGAACTACCTCGCAGAGCTTGAGGCGGCCGGCAGCGTCCCTCCGGACCACCCGGCCCGTCGCACGATGTTTGTGCTCGTCTCCATGGCCGATCCCGGTCTGGTCATCGGCCCGACGCACCGAGTGCTGGGCGACATGCGCGGCTACTCGCACGAGGCCTTCGCCGAAGCCGCTGCGGGCTTGCTCGAGATCGAGCCAACCATCAACGATCCGAAGCAAATCGAAGCGGAGATGGCCAAAGTGCTCGACCGCGACGCGGCACACGTCTTCGGGATCATCGACCTGGCCACCGGGCTGTGCTGGACGGCTTCTACAACCGAGCCGGACCCGCTCTCGGATACCTTCGACGCGAAGTCGGATGCCTGGCGGTCGCTCGATGTCGCCGTGGTCCAGCACCTGATCGTCGACGAGATCTGCGTCCCAGAGCTCAACGAGGGCGAGGCTGTCCGCTGGGCGTTCCCTCACTCGATCGACGAGGTCATCGCCCTTGGGCGAGGCGAAGCGACCGGATCGTCGGCCGGCGCAGAGAGCGCTCAGCTGGCGATCATTGTCCGCCCGACCCCTCTCGAAACGGTGAGGGAGGTGTGCCTCGCCGGGGAGCTGATGCCGCAGAAATCGACGTTCTTCTTCCCGAAGCTGGCAACCGGGCTCTTCCTGAACCCACTGGCCTGAAGCGGACCCCGGCTCAACATCCCGCGCTGGTCACCCGCTGGCGTTGAGCCACTCGAGGAAGCTCTCCTTGGATCGCATGCCACGAAAAGCCGTCCGGACGGTCCCATCCGGCTCGATCAGGTAGGCCGCGGGGATATTGGTCACACCGAGCGACTGCGCGAGCTCGCCGTCTTCTTGAGACAGGTCGCCCATCGACGTCACATCGAGCAGGTAGGGCACTGCCCGGGCGAGGAGCCTGTCCTGGACTTCGGCATCGGCGAGGGTCGTCCGCTTCATGGTCTGACACGGGCCGCACCATTCGGCGGAGGCGAGCACGAATACCGGCCGCTCTGTCTCGCGTGCCTGCTGCACAGCGTCCGAGAAGGTGCTGTTGGCCGCGAACAGGCCCGAAGAGACGGCCTCGGCGGCCTGGTTGGAGCGCATCTGCATGAAGGCGATCGTGCCGATGCTCAGCGCGATGATGATCAGAAAGACAGTATTCGCCGTGCTGATGTAGCCTGGGCGCCATAAACCCTGCCGGTTCGCTCGCTGAGGATCACGTGCTGCATTCCGTGCCATTGATGATGCTCCGTACAAAGCTCCGCAGAGGTTTGAACACCGCGGCTGGATGCGCTATTCCGCGCTGATAGCCGTCATCGGCCGGATCAGGTCCTCGATCGAGACGATGCCGACGGGTCGCCCCCGTGACTCCACGATGCCCGTCGCTGCCCCGGCAGACCGGAGCGCTCGCAGCGCGTCGAGCAGGCGGGTATCGGCGCTGAAACGCACCGCGCCGGCAACAAGCTCTCGGACCGTCACGCCCTGTGGACGGTCCGAGGCGGTACGCAACGCGACGGCGGTCACAACACCCAGCGCGTGGCCCCTCCGATCGACCACGGGCAATCGACGATGGCTCGACTGCCTCAGTGACCGGAGCGCTTCCGCAGGGGACTGCTCGGACTGTACACGCCGGACCGCCTGCCATGGTGTCATCTGCTGGGCGACCGTGCCGTCGCGGAAGACCGCTGCCCGGTCGAGCAACTCGGTCTGGGCAGGGCTCAGCAGCCCTTCGCCCTCGGCCTCCGCGATCAGCCCGCGTATCCGCTCAGTCGGGCTCGTCTCGATATCCGCGGCCCCTAGGGCACGCTGGAGCGTGCGCATCAGAAGCAGGACCAACGGCACCAGCCCGAGCCCGGTGAGGATCCAACGCACCAGCGCCATCAATGCGGACATCGGATACATCAGCGTGTTGGCGCGTGTCCGGAATACCTCTTTCGGCAGTGTCTCGGCGAAGATGAACAAGATCGGGGTCAGCACGGCCACATTGATCAGCGTGATCGCCCAAGCAGGCAGGGCCGTGGCATTGAGCAGCGCCGCCAGCGCAATCGTCCCAAGATAGTTCGAGATGTTGTTCATGATCAGCAGCGTCGCGAGCGCCCGTTCCGGATGGCGCAGCTCCCTGGCGAGCCGCTGCGCAGCGCGATCGGGCTTCGGTCCTGCGAGCCGCGCCTGGAGTCCAAGCCGGCTCACGACGTAGCTGCCCGTTTCCAGCCCGGACCAGACCGCGGAGTCAACGATCCCCAGCACCGCGACACACAACCAGAAGATGGTTTCGCCGGTGCTCATCGGTCGCGCACCTCCTCAGAAAGCCCCGAGACCGCCTCGAACGCGACCACGAGTGTCGTGATGACGCGACCATCGATCCGCTCGACACGCATCGTCGCTCCTGGCAGCGAGACCGTGTCGCCCTCGGACGGGATCCTGCCCAGCATCGCGAGCATCAGCCCCCCGACCGTGGAGACCCGAGCGAGCAGCCGCTCCGCCTCAGGATGCGGGATGTCCAGGTCGGTCAGCAGGCCCCGAGCGGGCCAGTCGCCGGGGATCTCGAAACAGCCAAGGCCTACAAGGCGAGGCTGCTCGACGGCGTGCCCCACCGGGCCGACGGGCTCGGCGAGCAGGCGAGCGGCGATGTCATCCAACCCCAGCACACCGACATATGCACCCAGTTCATCCACGACGAGCGCGCGGCCCACGCTGCCCCCGCCGATCTGGGTCAGGGCCGCGTCGAGCGTGGCCTGCTCCGGGACGTAGACCAGCGGCCGGAGCAGGCCGCGCCGCTGCGACGATCCTTCCCCGAGTGCGTGCATCACAGCGGCTGAGGCCGGCAACCAGCCTGCTGGTGTGTCTTCGCCCGGATCCGTGATCAGCAGTTCCTCGGCATCCTGCAGAGCGTCGAGCAGCGCATCGGGGCGGGCATCGAGCGAGCAGGTCACGACCGCGGATCGCGGGCGCATCGCTTCGCGGGCACGCGTCTGACCGATCTCGAGGATCCGCAAGAGCCGGGCCTGGTCCTCCGGATTGGCGTGGGCATCGACATCTTCGGCATGCGATGCCAGCACAGTCGCGAGCGCCTCTGTAGACGCGCCAGGTGTCTGCGAAGACGCGCCGCTAGATGAAACCAGACGCATCAGCGGGCTGATCAGGCCGCGCTCGAGCCATTCCCAGAACGGCCATCCGACACGCATGATCGCGACCCAAGCACGTGCCACAAGCGCCGCGAAACGCTGCCGCTGCGAGGTCGCGATCAGCTTCGCACCGATCTCGCCGATCAGGATAATCATCACGACGGAGCAGACCGCAACCGCCGCGGCAATCGCTGGCCGACTGTTCTCCTCGAGCCTCACGACAAGGACCGACGAGATCGAAAAATATGTGATGTTGACGACGATGTTGCAGGCGAGCAGCGCTGTCAGCAGCGGACGCGGGCGCTCGAGCAGGACGTTCGCAGCGCGGGCCGCGTTGGGACGGTCCTTGGCCAGCCGCGCCCGGTCGGCGTAGGTGAGCCCGAACAGCGCCGTCTCCGAACCGGAGATCAGCCCAGACAGCACCAGCAGCGGTGCGAGCAGCAGGACCATGATCGCGAGGTCGGCGATAGGCATGTCAGCTCGTGGTGGTGCCCTGCGCAGGACCAGACTCTGGGCCGAACGGCACGCCAGCCGTCCGACCCATCGGCCCACCGGGGATCTGCTCCGCGAGCCGCTCGATATACCGCCACGCGTTGAGTTCGATCCTCACCGCCCGCAGGTCCACGGAATCTTGGGCAGCGGCCGCATCGAGCATCGCGGCGACACGCTCGAACCTGCCCCGGCGCTCGTCCTCGGCCCAGGCGCGCCAACGCTCGACGGCCTCTGGATCGCCCTCGGCGAGTTCCTCCTCCATCGCCATCCGTGTCTGCATGATGGACGCGAGCCAGCCTTCGGGGAGATCCTTGAGCTGTTCGGCGGAAGGCCCGCCGAGCCGTGCGAGCACGAGGTTGGCGCGGACCTCGGCCGATTGCAGCGCACGCTTCGCGTGGTTGAGCATCGCGGCCCGCTGGTGCGTTGCATCGTCGTCCGATGACGCTTGGGATACCCCGTGATCCGGGTGGACAGCCGCGATGCGGACGAGGTAGGCCCTTTCGATCGCCGCCCGCGTGAGCCTCGGATCAGGGTCGAGCCCGAGTGTGTCGAATGCATCGCGGTCTTCGGTGGGCGGTTCGTTGGCCATGCGACCTGTAGAATAGAAGCATCCGTGTTCCGGCGGCGCGTTGCCCAGCGGACCGGCTGGAGGGTGCCAGACATGTCCGACTCGGCCGGCTCGCTCGGGCATCTCGGGATCGCCGCAGTCAGCCCCGAGGGGGCGGCGATCACCTACAGACAGATCTACCGCGAGGCTTCACGGTTGTACCCGGACCGAGATCCGCCGCGTGTGACCGTCCACAACGAGCCGCTGAGCACGTACATCGCCGCGGTCCGCCGGGAGGACTGGACGCTCGTCGCCGACCTGCTGCAGAGTTCGGCCGCGATCCTGGCGGGTGCGGGCGCGGACTTGGTGGTCACGCCCGACAACGCCGTCCAGCACGCCATCCGTCTTGTGGAGCACAATGCGGCGATCCCCTGGCTGGCAGTGACTGACCTGGTCGCTGAGCGCGTCGTCGCGGACGATCGATCCACTGTTGGCATCATCGGCACCCGATGGGTTACGCAGGGCTCCGCGTACCAGACGGCCTTTGGCCTTCGGGGGGTCAAGGTCCAGGCGCCGGAAGAAGCGGACGTTGAGGCGCTCGATGCGATCATCTTCAACGAGCTGATCTACGGCGTCAGCCGCCCGGAAAGCCGGCGCACCCTCAGCACTATCGTCCAGAAGCTTGTCGATCGGGGCAGCGAAGGGCTTGTCGTCGCCCTGAGCGAGGCCGCCCTGGTGCTCGACCTCGAGGAGGCGGGCCTGCCGGTCTATGACGCCTCCGCCATCCTCGCCGCCGGCGCGGTCGAAGGGCTGGCCGCGGTGGACCGGCCCCAACCGAACGAGCCAGGCGGGAGTTGAACCGCGACGCCCCGGATGCAGCAACAGATGTTCATTGTTCGTTTGGGAAACAGCACGACAAGAGCCTGGTTCGGTCGCGACAGGCGGATGCTGGTCACAAAGTGGACCACGATCCGAGCCTGGGTGTATGCTCGGCTGTCGGTCACGGGCAGAGCCCGGCCGGCACGCTGCGGGCGAGCGGCTCGCGGCAAGGGGGTGCGGCCCTGAGGGCCCTTCGGCAAGCTGCCGGGGGCCCGGGACGACCGCGATGCGGCCCGACGGAACGGGCCGAGACGGTCGGGAATCACGGATGAGCCGAAGGCCGGGCCGCGGGCGGAACCGCGGCTGCGGGTCGCGGAGCGGGGAACGTCGGCGGCGGATGCCGTCGGTGCGACTAGAACGTGTGGAGCGAAGCATGATCGACCGAGCAGTCGTTGGGCGTGTGGCGTCGCGGATGAGCCGCCACGCGCGGTCGCTTGTCAGCAGCGCGGGCAAGGCCACCGGCCGAGACCGCCGCGGCTCCCACTCGAGGTTTGAGTTCGAGGCGCTCGAGCCCCGCGTCCTTCTCTCGGGCGACCACCCCGGCATCGACGAGGTCTTTCCCGACACCGGACCGGGCGTTCAGCCGACCGAGATCGTGTTCACCGACCCGAATGAGGCATTCGCTTTCGCAGCCGGGATTATCGAAGACGTGCCCAACGATACGGGCGACTTCTTCCGCTTCACCGCGGTCAACTCAGGGTTCACCTCGGTGCTCGCGATCGATCTTCCTTCTTCCGGCACAACGCCGTTGGACACGGCTGTCGAGGTCTTCCTGCCCGATGGGACAGAACTGACAGGCGAGAACGATGGCCTCAACAACGGCACGCTCGCGCGGGCAGGGCTCGTCAGTGATGGCCAGTTCGGCTTTATTGCTACTGCTGGCCAGGAGTATTTCGTCCGCGTGATCGGCGAGAACCGGGACGCCATCGCTCCTGCATCTGCCGATGGTCTCTACAGCATCACGATCAACAACGAGATTACCCAGCTGACGCTCGATGCCGACGGCATCGCACGGACCGGCAGCGACTCCGGCGATGCAGAGGTGCTCGATGGCGCGCAGGACGACCTGATCTACTCGTTCACCACGCCGAACGATGAATCTTTCAACGGCCTCGGTTACGTCCTCACGGGCGACATCGTGTTCGGGAACACAGCCGATGGCTACATCGATCCCGGTGACATCGGTGCCGAGCGTGACATCGTCGATACACAGGTCGAGGTCTACGACTCGGCTGGCAACCTGATCGCGTCTGACTCGGATTCAGGCTACATCTGGGACGCGTTCGCGCTCGTACGATTCCAGGCCGACGAAACCTACTACGTGCGGGTGCGTTCGGACGCAATCGTCCAGACCGATGTCGTCAATCCCCAAGACCCAGACCCGTTCCCGAATAACGTGAACGACGTCAACGCCGGCCAGTTCGAGCTTCGCATTCAGGCTCGGGCGACCGACGTCGCGATCGATGCCGATACACGCGTCGGGATCGTCGACCGGTCGTCGAGCGGAACCGAGGTCGACGACGGACTCACTGCCGTGGCCGTCGATCCTGCAGGGCTGCTCCGCGACCAGCATTCTGCGCAGATCTTCACGTTCGACTCGCTCGGCGAGGGCACGGCCTTCATCAACTTCTTCACGTTCGGCGACCCGATGGCTATGACGCCCTTCGAGGAAATCGTTGATACAAAGTTGTCGGTCTTCGACGACAGCGACAGCCTGATCGCGATCGCGGACAACGACACCCTCTTCACGGGCGACACCTACGACCGGCCTGGGCTTACGCTCCAGGTCACCACCGACGACACGTACTATGTGGTGGTTGACGCGTTCGACGGGCGGTTCCTGGGCGTTGGCGTCCCTCCTGAGGACGTTGGCGAGGGCCAGTTCGACTATCGCTTGGCGATCGAGACGCCTACCAACCTCGATCGTGGAAACGGTGATCAGCCGGTTGATGACCACATCGACCTGCTGCGGGAGGATAACTCAGACGCAACTACGGCGATCCTTGGCGATGTGGTCTCCGCGCTCGCTACGCCGCTGGTCTGGGGCGCACCCATTCAGCCGGTGGGCTTCGTCGACGTCAACGATAATGGCGACGACGACCAAAACATGAACGATATCCCGGATGAATATGATTCAAACTCCGCGACTCGCTTTGAAAATCAAATTTTGCTAGACCACTCGCCGGTCGTGCAGGCGTTTGCGAGCGGGCGCCTCGATAGCTTCGCTGATACAGATGTTTTCCAGTTCGTGCCGCAGGTCGACATGCTCGGCACGTATGAGGGCGGCATCGACCTGGAGTTCGACGGCGGCGCGGGCCTCGGCGCGGCGCCTGGCCAGCAGTGGCTCGTTGGTGGGCGTCCCGCGTCCCGACTCACGGTCAACGTCTTCTTCGAGACCGAGTGGCTCGAAGCGGGCGGTACAGCGGTGCAAATCTACGATTCGAACTTCGAGCTCGTCGATGAAGCACAGGCTATTCCGATCACCAACGTCAACGCAGGCGTAGGAGCCTCGGCAGAACTTGACAGCCCGTCCGGTGTCGAAAGCCCCTCCCTGCTCGGACCAGACGCAGGCGGCGGATCCAATATCGACCGCGCCAAGACCGCGGCATCGATCTCACTCGATGCCCAGTACTGGGCCGGGGAGGCGTACTACATCGTCATCTCTGCCCCGGAAGGACCGTCGCGGTACAGCATGGTCGTGCAGGCCGATGCAAACACGCAGATTGCTGATACGAGCATGGGGTTCGTCGTTGACGACGAGGTCGCCGATGAGGGCAATTTCGGGGCGGCGCCGGAGCTCGTCTTCGATACAGTCAGCGGCATCGCGACCAACAACGGCAACCTACAGGCAACCGAAGACACAAGGTTCTTCGGGGCCGTCGACAGCGACCGCTTCACGTTTGACGAGGACACGATGATGCGTGATCTCGACAACGATTACTTCAACCAGATCTTCAACTCTAGCGGCCTGGGCCTGATCCATGAGCGCGGCGACGAGGATCTCTACCGGATCACCGCGCCGGCTACAGGGACCGTCGAGATCGTGGTGGGTACACGGGGGCTGAACGACACATTCAACGAAGCGTTCCTCCTCGACAACATATTCGTCGAAGGCACGGCCAACGCCAAGACCTACAACAGCCCGCTGGACGCCGCGATCCGCGTCTTCGACTCGACGGGTACCGAGATCGCGTTCGTCGACAACTTCACCGGCTTCGGCAGCGGCCAGACCATCCCCTTCGGTCAGTCGGGCAACTTCAACGCGCAGGACATCGAGGTCACACGCAAGGACCCGCGGGTGGTCATCAACGTCGAAGAAGGCCAGCAGTACTTCATCCAGGTCGAGTCGTCGCAGAAGGATGTGGCCGATCGGGATGTCGATTGGCTGGTCGCGACGGGCTCCTACCAGCTGTTCGTCAACGCGACACCCAACCAGCCCGGCGCCGACGATCACGCGGACTTCTTCGGCCTCTTCCAGAGCACCGTGGTCCCGGCGAACGTCGAGCCATCGTTCGGCGAGAACAACATCGGCCTGGTGAACGGGCGGATCGAGACGCTCGATGATTCGGACGCCTTCGAGTATGTCGCGCCGCGTGCGGGGACGATCAGCTTCCAGCTCGACCCGGTTGCGGGACTCTCGCTCTCGCTCTTCATCCTCAACGGCGACAACGAGATCGTGCCGCTGCTCAACAGCACCGCGCTCGACGGCGAGCTGCTCGTCGGCTCGTTCGTGGCCAACCAGGGCGAGCGGTTCAGCCTGCTCGTCGGCGGGATCGGCGGCACCGGGGACTACACCCTCCGGCTTGTCGGTCAGGCGTTCGGGGACGATGTCAGCGATACCGGCAGCTTCGCGTCGGCAGGTGCAGAACAGATCACGTTCGGCCCATTCGACCGCACCGTTTCCGCATCCGGCACGATCGAAGATGCGGCAGACTCGGATCTGTTCACCTTCACCGCGCCGGTCAGCGACCCGATCACGCTCACGCTCAGCAACGCAGAGAGCAGCCCGTCGTTCGCTGGCAGCGTCATCGTGTACGAGATCTCCAGCGACCCGACGCTGACCTCGTCACCGGATCAGAACAACGAGGTCCGCCGAGCGGTGGCGTACGAGCTGAACCAGGGCCAGAGCGGGACCATCACCCTTCGGTTCTCGGCACAGGCCAACCGCGAGTACCACGTGCTCGTTGCAGGCGCCGACCCGAGCCTGACCACCGGCAGCTACACGCTCGGGCTGACCTACACCCCAGATGACGATCACGGGGACATCGGCGATCCGCTCGGCGCGACGTTCGTGAACATCGTCCCCGAGACCGGGCTCGGCTCTGTGACAGGCATTCTCGAGCAAGTCAACGACACCGACGGCTTTATCTTCGGCACCGCTGCGGCCGGGCCGGTCGATATCTCCCTGGTCTGGGATCCCGAGCCGGGCGCATTCTTTGAGCTCAGGCTGTTCGACCTTGATAACAACCTGCTCGACCCGGACGGCGTCGCGCCGCAGGATACGTTCAGCAGCTCCAGCGGCTTCCTTGCCATCGACTCGTTCAACGCGCTCCCAGGCGAGTTCTTCTATGTCGTGGTGCTCGGTCCCACTGCTGTCGACATCAACTACACGCTCAATGTCAACACGGGTCTTCTGGACGACCACGCCAACGAGGGTGACACATCGAACGCAACGCTCATCGAACGCGATCTGTTCACAGGCGACGGGACGGCCAACGGCCGACTCGAGATCGATGACGACACCGATCTGTTCACGTTCGAGGTCTTTGAGGGTGAGACTGTTGATCTCACGCTCAGCGGGACATCGCTTGCAACGCCGGTGATCCGTGTCTTCGACAGCACGGGCACGCTCTTTACGACCACTCCCATCACCGACGGCGTCTCGTTTACCAACACCGGTATGCCGGAACAGTTCTTTATCTCGATCGGCTCGACCTTCCCGGGCATCCGCTCGGGTGTCTACACACTGAATGTCAACGGCGAGCCGCTCCCGCCGCCGCCTTCCGATGACCACGCCAACGCCGGCGACTTCGCGAATGCAACCGTGCTCTCCGTCAGCCCAGTCACCGGCGACGCACGCCAGGCCGGGATCATTGATGGCGAGGACGGGCTGCCCGTCGTCGATACCGACCTGTTCAGCTACACATCCTCAGCGGCCGGCGAGGTGTTTGTGCAGGTCGTTTCCAGCGGGGATCCGCTTCCAGACTTCCGCCTTCGGGTCTTTGATGCGGCTGGCAACGAGCTGACCGACCTTGCCGATGACGCCGGCGTGCCCGGCACGCCCAGCGTCACCGCCAGCACGGCGTTCCGCACTACGGCCGCAGGCGAGACCTTCTTCTTCCTCGTCGACTCCCCCAACCAGCTGGATCGTGGGGACTACACGATCAACGTCGATGGGACCGCGCTCACAAGCGTCGTCTTCTACCCAGAAGGCTTCGCCAATGCGAACATCCGCGAGTTCGTCTCGCTGGCCAACAACAACGATGTGGCGGTCGACTACACGATCCGGGTGTTCTACGCCGACAGCTCGCTGTCATCCGCGATCGTCGCCTCTGGAACGCTTGCAGCAGACGCTCGCGGCGGCGCCACGCTCTCGTTCGGCGAGGACATCGATGGCGACGGCGCTGCCGACTTCGCGCCTGGAATCGTCCCGAACGAGGCGTACGCCATCGTGGTCGAGTCCGCGCTCCCGCTCGCGGCGGGCCTGAGCCACTACGACTCGGGGCTCGTTGGCAGGACCGACGGCCGAGGCCCGGGCGCTATCGGCGAGTCGTTCACCGATCAGCTCTCCAACGAGTGGCTGTTCGCCGACATCGAGCGCAACCCGGGTGTCGTCGCCCAGTTCCTGATCTACTTCAATCCCAACCCATTCGATGTTGATGTGACGATCACGGCCTTCACCTCGACTGGCCAGGTCGAGCTGCCGACCTTTACACTCGAGGCCAACCGCCGCGGCGGGCTGGAGGTCCACAACACGCCGGCTCTTCCGATCGGAACCTTCGCAGTCAGCATCACCTCGGAAGCGAGCAACCCTGCGAATGAGCCGCTCAACCTCGGCATCGTCGCGGCTGCGAGCCAGTACAACCTCATCAACGAGACGGCGTATGGCCTGCTGGGCGTCCCCGACGGCGGCAGCAACACCAGCATTATCACTTCCCTGACGTCCGGCGGCGGGGCATCAGCCGAGATCGATCTGTTCAACCCGGATCCGAATGGCGATGTCACGGTCACCATCTTCGGTTCCTACTTGACGGATCAGAACCTCCAGGACCTCGAGCGCAACATCATCCTCGGCGCAGGCCAGCGCACCACGCTTACAGGCTTCGACCTGGCGTTCATCCCGGGCACACCCATCGGGCTCAGGATCACCACGGACCAGGGCGGCGTGACCGGCTCGCCGATCGCGGTGTCATCCGTCGAAACACAGCGCGGCGACACGACGGGCACCAGCGCATCATTCCAGGCCGGCACATCGTTCTTCTACGGGGACGCGTTCATCAACCCGACCGAGGCAGGCAACCTCTACTCCGAATCCCTGAGCTTCTACAACCCAAGCGATACGGATACCAACGTCATCGTGACCTTCTTCTTCGCCGACGGCTCACAGCAGCGCACGCTCAGCCGTGTGGTCGAGGGGCAGGACTTCCTCCGACTCCAGCTCGAGGATCTACCGGAGGTCGTCGGCGCCCGCCCGCAGCTCAACTTCTTCTCGATCCGAGTGGAGTCCGATTCTGCGATCATCTCGCAGCTCTCACACTTCGACGGCGTGCTGGGCGGCGGATGGGCGGCGGTCGGCGCACCGCTCGGCCTGGTCAACCCGATCAGCTAACCCCTCGCGATCAGCAGACCATCCCCCGACGGGCCGGCTCGCGAGCCGGCCCGTTTTGCATGCTGACGCGATCAATCCGAGGGCTCACCCGATTCGAGCGTGCGACCGGCGTTGGTCCAGGCCTCGATGCCGCCACGGAACAACTCCACGCCGCTGTAGCCCGCCTCAAGCAGCCGAAGCGTGAGCCCCGAAGCCCGAGGGTCGCCGGGGTTCTGGCCGTAGACGATCAGCCGCTCCGCAGCCTCGAGCCTCGTGAGCCTCGATGCTTCTAGATCAATCTCGACGATCGAAACACTGATTGCACCCGGCAGGCGGCTGACACGGTATCGGCTGGGCGCCCTGGCGTCGACGAAGAGCACACTGGGGTCGTCCACGCCCGCGAGTACCGCGGGCAGTTCCACGCCGCGGATATCACGCTCGGAGACGTTGGGCGTGCAACTCAGAAGAGCCGCAATCCATGCCCCGCCCAACACGCACGCTCCTATCCGCTGCATCCAAGAATCTTGCATGTCGGAAAATAGTCAGCCAGACTCGTCCGTTCAGCCTGTAAGTACGACGGGGGGACCGATGCGCGGATCGATGACGACGCCGACTCTCACGCCGACTGAACAAAATACGAATACGGCGCCCAGTGCGCTTCGTAGGCTTGCGGCCGCATGCCTGAGCTGCGTCGCAGCATCATGCGCCGCCATGACCGCTGCGCAGCCCGGAGGTGATGACCCCAAGACGCGGGTTGAACTGGTCGCACGGACCACCGCGGCGGTACCTGGCGGCACTCTTGAGCTCGGGCTGCATTTTGAGATCGATGCGGGCTGGCACACGTACATGCCGTCGCAGAACGATACCGGCCTGCCTGCTTCAGCCGTGTGGACGCTCGAGGTCGACGGCCAGCCCCAGCAAGATCTGCAACCCGGGGAGATCCATTGGTCTGCGGGGCACCGCTACGTGCTCCCGGGCGACATCCTTGACCATGTCTACGAAGGGTCGACGACGCCCACCACCCTGCTCACCCTTCCAGAAAACCTTGCTGGAGAGTGGGTCCGGATCGTTGCTGATCTTGAGTGGCTGGTCTGCGATTCGGAGCAGTGTCTGCCTGAGTTCGGCCAGGTCAGCCTGCAGCTACCGATCGCTTCGACCGCAGAGCCGTCTTCGCACGCGTCCCTGTTTGCATCAGCCGAGCGTGCACGCGGCGTCGAGATGCAGGGCGAGGCTGCCGGCCCTGTTGCCATCGATCTCCACGCCGAACGAGCGACGATTACCAGCGAAGCCGCGGGCCGGCTGACGTTCCTGCCGGACGAGCGGAGCGTGTACATCAAGGATCTGCTTACGTCGGGAACCTCTGATCGGGGCTTCCTGATGCTGCGCTTCGAGCGAGGCGAGGTCGCTGGCGACACGCCCGATACCGGGGAACGCCTGACCGGCTGGATCCGCTTCGAACCGAGCCATGACGATCGCACGGCAGCTGAACCCCTGCTCCTGCGGATAGACCGTCCGCTGCCCTGAACCTGCGAGCGAGAGAGATCGCCGTGACCTAAGCTGTATCCGAGTCCTGAAGGATCGGATGGATCGAAAAAGGCGGTCGGCGGGGAAAGCCGGCGCCCGAAAACAAGCCGCCCGGGAGAGCGGGCCGGCCAGCACTGGAGGCCAGTACATGATTCGCACCATCGAGAAGAAATCTCTGCTGAGCATGCTCGCCGCGGGCGTCGCCGTGCTCGGAGCCACCGTTGCCGCGGGCTTCGGCACCAAGACCGCTGCGACACCGAGCGTCGGCGACCCGGCGCCCGCGTTCACGCTGACGGATACCGACGGCGAGACATACTCGCTCGAGGATCACCAGGGCAAGATCGTCGTGCTCGAGTGGTTCAACCCCGATTGCCCGTTCGTCAAGAAGTTCCACTACGCAACCAAAGTCATGCACGAGACCCACGCCGGGTTTGCCGGCAACGAGGACGTGGTCTTCCTCGCCATCAACTCTGGTGCCGCGGGCAAGCAGGGCGCCGGCCTCGAGCGCAACCAGCAAGCCAAGGTAGACTTCAAAATCGAGTACCCGATCCTGCTCGATGAGTCCGGCGAGGTCGGCAAGGCCTACGGCGCCAAGCGCACGCCCGAGATGTTCATCATCGACGGCGAGGGCATCATCCGCTACCACGGCCCGATCGACTCGAACCCCAGCGCCCGCACCATCGGCGAGAACTACCTCCAGCTTGCGATCACACAGCTGGTCAACGGCGAGTCGGAGATCATCACTCCGGACAACGACATCTACGGCTGCTCGGTCAAGTACGCCAACTAACGGCCCACCGACCGACGACGCCACGAATCGAACCCCAACGCCGCTCGGGGGCTTCCCGGGCGGTGTTTTTGTAGATCGTCGCCGTCGAGCCCGCGTCCGGGTGCATCCGTCGCCCGGGCACGCCGACATACACTCGCGGAGGCTTCAGCCGATGGACTTGCTGATCACGCTCATCCAGGTGCTGCTGATCGTGGTCGGGTTCGGCCTGGTGGTGTTCATCCACGAGCTTGGGCACTTCATCGCAGCACGCTGGGCCGGGGTACGGGTGCTCGCTTTCGCGGTTGGCTTCGGGCCTGCCGTGCTGAGCTACCGCAAGGGCATGGGCCTGCGGCGGGGATCGAGCGAACAGGCGTATAAGAAACTCGCCGCCACGGCGGCGGTCGGGAGCGGTCCGGCGCGCGACACGGCCAGGGCCACGCTTGGCGGCGGGGTCAGCCCTACCGAGTACCGGCTCAACGCTCTGCCGCTCGGCGGTTATGTCAAGATGCTCGGGCAGGACGACGCCGACCCCTCACACCGATCCGATGAACCGGATAGCTACAACGCCGTTGCGATCTGGAAGCGGATGGTGATCATCTCCGCCGGCGTGGTCATGAACGTGCTGTCGGCCGCCGCTCTGTTTGTGATCGTCTTCGCCATGGGGCTCGATAAGCCAACGCTGGTCATCGGCACAGTCGCGGAGGATGGGCCCGCCGAGGCTGCCGTTCTTGTGGGTGAGACCGAAGATGCCCCACCCGGGCTCCGGGCGGGCGACCGGCTCATCCGTGTCGGCGAACGGTCCCTGCGATCCTTCGACGATGCACAGATGGCGATCATGACCGCTGAAGGCGGCAGGCCGCTTGAGATCGTCGTGCAGCGAAAAGAGCTTGATGACCCGCTGACCTTCAGCGTGACCCCGGAACGGACCGACGCGGGCATCCAGATGATCGGGATCGGGCCGTCGCTGGGCACCACCATCCTCGACCCTGGTTCGGCTGAGTTGCGCACGCTGCTCAAGCAGCGTTTCAGTGACGAAGGGCTCGATGGCCTGTCTGCCGGCGACACGATAGACGCGATCGATGGCGTGGCGATCGCATCCTGGCACGAGGCCGAGCCGATCCTCGACGCATCGGGTGGCGAGCCGGTGACGCTGACCGGGATGCGCGCCGATGGCGGCGCTCTGGAGATCACGGCCATCCCCAGCCCGGTGCTTCCATCCAGGTCGATCGCGACAGGCGCCGACAGGGTTCAGGTTGCACACGTGCTGGGCCTGACACCCGTGCTCCGAGTCTCCAGCGTCCAGTCCGAGGCGGCGGAGGAGGCAGGTCTGGTTGAAGGCGATGTCTTCCTTGAGCTCGGCGGGATCGATGCGCCCGATACAGCCTCGGGCATCGGCGCGATCCGAGCCCGAGCCGGAGGCACGATCGACGCCGTGGTACTCCGAGGAGACCAGCGTGTCGAATTAACGCTCAAGGTAAGCGGCGCTGGCCAGGTCGGTATCGGGATCGATACGACCGCGGCGCTCGAAACCGGGCCCGCCGCGACGATGGTCACGAACGTGCCCGGCGAGCCAAGCGTGATCACCAGGCCAGGCAGCCGGATCATCGCTCTCAACGGCCAGCCCGTGACGCGCTTCCGCGACATCGCCCTGGGGATCCAGCGTGCGGTACGGGCCGACCGAGCGGAAGTGGAGATCGCGCTCGAGCTGCCGATCGCAGGTCCCGACGGCACCCCTGTTCGCGAGACCGTGCTCGTGACCCTGGATGATGAAGACCGGCGCGCGTTTGCGGATCTCGGCTGGTCCCTGCCGCTGCTCGGCTCGGCGATGGATCTGCAAACGATCCGTCTGCGCTCCTCTAGCCCGGGCGAGGCCCTCACCATGGGGCTCAGCGAGACCCGGCGGATCATGCTGACCACCTACCTGACGTTCCTGCGGCTGATCGAGGGCTCGATCGCGCCGCGTGTGCTCAACGGGCCCGTCGGGATCGTCCACGCCGGCACGACCATCATGGACCGTGGGCTGGCATGGATGCTCTTCTTCTTCGCGCTGATCTCGATCAACCTCGCGGTGATCAACTTTCTACCGATCCCGATCACCGACGGCGGTCACATGGTGTTCCTGCTCTGGGAACAAGTGACGGGCAGACCCGTGAGCATCGCGGTCCAGAACATCGCGACGCTCGCAGGATTGGTCCTGATCGTCGGCGTCTTCCTGTTCGTGACGTACCACGACATCGCGCGGCTGCTGGGCTCATGACCGCCGATTCGCTCGGCGGGATGGCCGTGCTGCTTGGCACGGGCCTCGTGCTGGCGTGGGCGAGCGTCTGTGTGTGGACGGCCTGGGTCCTGACCCACCCGCCGCGTCGCACGTACGCCAGTGCGCTCGCCAAGGGCCGGCCCGGCGAGCCGGGCGAGGTCCGCGACAGCATCAGGTGGACCAAGCAGCGGGTCGCAAGCCGAGGCGTATCGCTCGAGGCATGGACGATTGAGGGCGACGATCCGAGTGCGCCCACGCTCGTGATGACCCACGGCTGGGCTGACGGCAAGGTCGGGGGTCTCGTTCGGCTCGAGGCCGTGCTCCCACAGTGCTCACGCGTGATCGCTTGGGATATGCCGGGCCACGGTGAGAGCGGCGGCGGCTGCCGGCTGGGTCTGGTTGAGGCCGACGCACTTCTCGCAGTCATCGATACGCTCGCGCCAGATGACGACCTCGTGCTGCTCGGCTGGTCGATGGGCGCCGGGATCAGCATCGACGTCGCCCGATCGCTCGATCGCGTCGCGGGCGTGGTCGCCGAAGCGCCCTACCGATCGGCCTTCACGCCGGCGCAGCGTGTGCTCGAATCGCAGGGCCTGCCTTGGCGCGCAACGCTTTGGCCGGCGCTGCTGCTTGTTGGCCTGACGCGCGGCCGAGGACCGCGCTGGATGCTGCGAGGCTCGCCGTTCGACCGAGCACGCATCGCTCGCGAGCTCAGATGCCCGCTCCTGGTTCTGCATGGCGATCTTGACAGCATCTCCCCCACTGACGACGGCATGGCGATCGCCGAAGCCGCGCCCGGCGGCTCGTTCCGCTCCATCGAGGGCGCCACGCACAACGGCATGTGGACCGTAGACGGCACGGCCCCGGCAGCCGGCGAGGCGGTTGGGTCGTTCCTGCAGCAGCTGGAGGGCGGCGGATCCACCGGAGACCCCGCGTAGAATCCCGCATGACCACGCAGGTGATCCCGTCCAGCCGGACCGTCGACGCCGTCATGGCCGCCGAGCGGGCCAAGACCTTCACGACGCGCTCGATCAAACGAGAGTCCAAGCGGCACGCGCTGCGGCTCGCGCTCTCGATGGTCGATCTGACCACGCTTGAGGGCAAAGACTCGCCGGAAAAAATCCGATCGATCTGCCGCAAGGCCGTCACGCCCTGGCCCGGCCGCGATGCGCCGAGCGTCGCTGCGGTCTGCTTCTACCCGTCGATGGTCGCGACCGCGAAGGCCGAGCTCCGCGGCACGGGCGTGAAAGTTGCCAGCGTCGCGACGGGGTTTCCTTCCGGCCAGTACCCGCTCGACGTGCGCCTGCGCGATACCAGCCGCGCGATCGAAGACGGCGCAGATGAGATCGATATGGTCATCAACCGCGGCGCTTTCCTCGCGGGCGATCACGCCACAGTTGCGGACGAGATCACGCAGGTGGCAACCCTCTGCAAGCAGGGCGGCGCGCACCTGAAGGTCATCCTCGAGACCGGCGAGCTGGAAACGCTCGACAACGTCCGACGCGCGAGCGATATTGCGATCGCCTCGATGCTTGAGACAGGTCTGCTGGGAGAGCCCGGCGCCGGGTTTATCAAGACGAGCACCGGCAAGGTCAGCCCCGCGGCGACCATGCCTGTCACGCTGGTGATGCTCGAGGCGATCCGCGACGCCCACGCGCGGCACGGTGTGGTTGTCGGCATGAAGCCCGCGGGCGGCATCCGCACAGCCAAGCAGTCTTGGCACTACCTCGTCATGGTCAACGAGACCATGGGCGGCGTCGTTTCCGGTACGAACCCGTGGCTGACGCCCGGCCTGTTCCGCTTCGGCGCGAGCTCGCTTGCCAACGATCTGCTCCGCCAGCTCCAGAAGCTCGAGACGGGCACCTACGCCGCGGCGTACGACTTCACGGAGGCGTGATGCGACAGGCCGTGCTCGTTGCACTCTGCGTCCTGCTCGGCACGATCACGACCGTCGCAATCAGCTGGTACGCATCAACGGACCAACGATCGCTGCATGCGTCCGGATCGATGGTGGTACGCACTCGGCCGGATTGGTCGACCCCGGTCCGGGCGGACTGGCCAGAGCAGCCTGCTCCACGGTCGTTGCTGCGTAACTGGGCATACGGTTCGCTTCTCACACAATTCTCTGAGACAGCGATGGATGACTTTCCATGGACCGTGCCCATTTACTACGTCTCGCGCTACTCATACGGCTGGCCTATACCTGCGCTGAGCTATTGGGAATGCGGGGTCTTTCCAAGAGAGCACTTTTCGGCTACCGCTGTGTCAACAGAGATTCCTCTGGATGATCTCCGCGATGGGCTGGACATCCCACGAAGAAGACCCGCACTTCGTCCTGTCAAGCTGCCCGTCGTGCCACGCCCGATCGGATTCCCAGTGAACGTGGCCGTCCACTCGACCGCGTGGGCCACGCTCCTGTTCGGCGGGTGGGCCCTGCTGAGGGCGTTCGTGCGTCGTCGGCGTTTCAGAGCGGGACGCTGCACGGCATGCGCCTACGAACTCCGGGGCCTCGCCGTCTGCCCCGAGTGCGGTACCGAGCGCCGTAGAATGAGTCTATGACCACCGCACCGCCTCCACCCTCCGCGACTGTGCTCGGCCCCGCGCAGATCTGGGCCGAGGGCCTGTTCGAGTACGCCGCGGCACCCGAGGGCGTCCGGCCGACGCTTCGCGATTGCTACGGCCATTTCATCGGCGGCGCATTCGTCGAGGCGTCCGACCGCGGTACGTTCGAGACGATCAGCCCCGCGACCGAGGAAGTCATCGCCCATGTCGCGCGAGGGACTGCGGCGGATATCGACCGCGCCGTGACAGCCGCTCGCGGGGCGCTACCGGCGTGGAGCAGCCTGCCCGCGATCGAGCGGGGCAAGCACCTCTACAGGCTTGCCCGGCGGATCCAGGAGCGATCGCGCGAGCTGGCCGTCGCCGAGACGATCGACGGCGGGAAGCCGATCCGCGAATCGCGGGATGTCGACGTCCCGCTCGCGGCACAGCATTTCTTCTACTACGCAGGCTGGGCGGACAAGCTCGCCTACGCCTTCCCGGGCCGACGAGCAGAGCCGGTTGGTGTCTGCGGCCAGATCATCCCCTGGAACTTCCCGCTGCTTATGGCGGCCTGGAAGCTCGCGCCGGCGCTGGCCTGCGGCAACACGTGCGTGCTCAAGCCCGCCGAGACGACCCCCATCACGGCGCTGCTGCTGGCCGACATCCTGACCGAGATCGAGTTCCCCAAGGGCGTGGTCAACATCGTCACGGGCGACGGTGCGACGGGTTCGGCATTGGTCGAGCACCCGGATGTCAACAAGATCGCGTTTACTGGCTCGACGGAAGTCGGCAAACGCATCGCATCGACCGTCGCGGGCACGGGCAAGAAGCTGACGCTCGAGCTCGGCGGCAAGAGCCCGAACATCGTCTTCGAGGACGCCTCGATCGATCAGGCCGTCGAGGGCATCGTCCAGGGCATCTACTTCAACCAGGGCCACGTCTGCTGCGCCGGCAGCAGGCTGTTCGTGCAGGAGAGCATCGCCGACGACGTAACGGCCCGGCTCAAGCGGCGTATGGGGCAGCTCCGCATGGGCGACCCGCTCGACAAGAACACGGACATCGGCGCGATCAACAGCGCCCAGCAGCTCGCGACTATCGAGCGGTACCTTGACGCGGGCCAACAGAGCGGCTCGGGCTTCTGGCAGGCCGAAGGCAGCACCCCCGAGCGAGGCTACTGGTGCCGACCGAGCCTGTTTGAGGGCGTCCAGCCGAGCGAGGTGATCGCACGCGAGGAGATCTTTGGCCCCGTGCTCGCGGTGATGACGTTTCGAACCCCCGCCGAGGCGATCCAGCGAGCGAACAACACGGCGTACGGGTTGGCGGCTGGCGTGTGGACCGACAAGGGCTCCAAGATCTTCGAGGTCGCCCGCTCGCTCGACGCGGGCGTCGTCTGGCTCAACACCTACAACAAGTTCGATGCCGCCAGCCCGTTCGGCGGGTTCAAGGAGTCCGGCTTCGGACGCGAGGGCGGGCTGCACGGGCTCCGCGGCTATGTCAACATGGCGGAGGCACCACGATGAGCCGCGAGGCGATCGACAAGACGCTCAAGATGTTCGTCGGCGGCGCGTTCGTCCGCAGCGAGAGCGGCCGGACGCTGCTGGCCTCTGGCCGTTCACGCGTGCCCGCGGCCTCACGCAAAGACCTCCGCGCCGCGGTCGAGGCCGCCGAGCATGCCGGGCCGAAGTGGGCATGCGCGACGGGCTACCTTCGAGGACAGATCGTCTACCGCCTGGCCGAGATGCTCGAAGACCGCCGGGCGTCGCTCGAAGCGTTGACATCGCTGGCTGAAGTTGACGCCGCGATCGACCTTGTTGTGTCGCTCGCCGGCTGGAGCGACAAGGCGTCGCAGGTGTTCGGCGGCGCGAACCCGGTCGCGGGCCCGTACCACAACTTCACGATTCCAGGCCCGTCGGGTGTGCACGCCGTGGTCTGCCCGGACCACCCGGCGCTGCTGGGCGCACTGGGCCTGATCGTCCCGCCGCTTGTCACCGGCAGCACGGTCATCGCTCTGCTCTCGCGTGCATCACCTGAGATCGTCGCGCTCGGTGAGGTATTCGCAACCAGCGATGTGCCGGCGGGCGCCGTGAACCTGCTCACGGGCGATCTTGAGGAATTGGCCTCACACATCGCCTCGCACAGGAGCATCCGTAGCGTCGTGGCGGTCGGCGTCGATCAGGCGATGCGCACGAAGCTCGAACGCGGCGCGGCAGAGAACCTCAAGCGCGTGGTGGTGTTTGAGACACCCCAACCGGAGTCCTGGCCCGCAGCGGATCTGATCGAGCGGGCGCTCGAGTTCAAGACGATCTGGCACCCGAGTTCGGTGTAGGTAGCGCAGGCGTGCCAGCCGGCTCGCCGACCGCAGGCAGTGCTTCCGCAGCATCGATCGTGTTGAGCTGATCCTGCCAGGCGATGTCGAGTTCGGCCTCAAAGAGGGTTACGAGCGCGCGGAGCTGCGATTCGATCGATCTCCGAGCCTCCTCCTGGAAGTGTTGATCGGCTTCCTCGAAGAGCTCGGCGGCCTGCGCCTGCGCACGTTTCATCAGCTCGCCCTGCGCGACAGCGTCCATCTGGAAGACATCGAGCAGGCCGCAGATCTTGCCGTCCTGGATGTCGTACGGGGTGACATCGGTCAGCCGCAACTGGCCGCGGATCGGCGGCAGGATGAGCTGATAGCGCCTGCCGCCGAAATCCGTCAGGTCGCGCGGCGTGACCATGGACAGGTCGACGGCGTACTGCTTTTCGAACTGGAAGATCATCGCCACCTTCGCGGGTGACATGATCAGCGGCGGGAGCCAGCTCCAGCCTTTCGTCGCGGTCGCGATCTCCTTCGCGCACACCTCAAGCCCCACGAGCTTGCCCGCCGCACGCACCTGCGTGGTGATCGTCTCCAGCGAGATGGTCGCCTCGTTGGCCCGGCGGGGTCCGACGATCGCTCTATAGGCAAACAAAGATATCGCCGCGATCAGAAGCCCGATCGCGCAACCAAGCGTCGCAGTCAGGAGATGGCCGGAACTGGAAACGAGCATAAGGATGTTATTCGGCTTGTTCGTCCGCGGGTTTCGTCCGCTTATCGCTCTCGAACGCTGTCAGGACGAGATGCCCGCCCGCCGAGAGCAGGATCACGCCGAGCAGGCCGCCCGCGAGGACGGCGAACAGAGCCCCGGCCGGTCCGATCTGGTCCAGGAACGAGGTGATCGCGCCGGCCGGGTTCGGAAGCCGGATGCCCGCCGGTCGAAGGACCGTGGGACCCGCGAGAACAGCGATCGGGCTGAGCACCAGCAGACCGCCGATGAACCGCTGCCACTGCCAAACGGCCTGGAAACACCCGGCCAGTACGGCAAGCCCGAGCAGACCGCCGATCCCTACGCGCCCAAGTAGGAACGGCATGAGGCTCAGGCCGTTGAGCTCGTGCTTGTTGCTCACAGATTCGATCACCGCGGACAGCGCGATCCCCACGGCTGCGCAGCCGAGCGTGATCGGTTCCTGCCCGCGGAACCGCCCGAGGCCAACCAGGACACCGAAGAACGCCGAGACCGAAATAACCGCCTCGTACCCGGCCGCCATCCAGAGCGGTGCGCTCGCGCCGAATGCAGTCGCGAACAAGGTCCAGGTAAGTCCAGCCAGACCCGTAAGAAAGACGGCCGTCGATGCGATGAGCACGGCCAACCGGAGCGGCCTCACAAGCGGACGAGGCGATACGGAGGATGTTTGTTTGTTTATTGTTATGGTTGCTGTGGACATGCCGAGCCCCGTTCGGTCTCCGCGATCGTAGAACCCGCTGCGCCTGTACGGGGGGGATCGTCGACCGGATCGGGCCTCTACGTGGGCCGAAGCTTCAGAAACCCTGCCCGCGGGTGTAGTTGTGCCCCTGCGTGGGCCGATTCTGCTTGCATCCGCGTCTGCGCGGTACCTGGAGGCGACAGGCAGGGATGGAACCCGCGGAACAAGGACAGCTTGAGTCCGTGCCGGGCTGGTCGCCGGAGGAGGCGCGTGGTCGTTTCCGCCGAGTGCTGTCGCACTGGGCCTCGGATCTGATCGAGCTGCGGGCTCGCGGGCTCGACCGGCCGGGCCGCCGGGCTTTCGCCGCGGACGGGCCGATCCGTCGGCCCATGCCACGGACATCGATCGGGGCGGACGGGCTGACGAGGGCAGCATGACCGCCGCCGGTTCACGGAGCGAAGGGATCAGGCGATGAGTGGGATTACCACGGGCGTCGGCATTTTCAGCGGGATCGACACGGCTTCGCTGATCGATCAGCTCATCCAGGTCGAGTCTCGGCCGCAGCAGCTCGCCCAGGCGCGCCTCGCTCAGCTCCAGACGCAGCAGGCCGCGTTTCTGGATATCAACACGCGGCTGAGCTCGCTCCAGTCCGCAGCGTCGAACTTCCGCCAGAACGATGTCTTCCAGTCTGCCACGGCGGCAAGCAGCGATGAGACCGTGCTGACAGCGTCGGCCAGCGCGAACGCCCAGGTGGGCTCCTACACGTTTCTTGTTGATCGGCTTGTGACCTCGCAGCAGGAGCTCAGCCGCGGGTTCGCGGACCGGGACACATCGGGACAGAACGCGACGAGCTTCACGTTCGAGACCGCCGATGCCCGGCTGGATCGAGATGTCTCGCTCGCCGACCTCAACGGCGGCGCCGGCGTGCGGCGCGGATCGATTGTCATCACCGACTCGAACGCCGTGTCGGCCACGATCGACCTGTCAAGAACTGGGACGATCCAGGAGGTGCTCGAAGCGATCAACGATGCCGGGATCGGTGTCCGGGCCTCGACTGTCGGCGATCGGATCGTGCTCGACGACACGGCCGCCGGCGGAGGCACGCTCACCGTCGCGGACCAGACCGGATCGTTCACGGCCGAGGATCTCGGCATCGTGGGCTCGGCTGCGGGTGGGAGACTCTCGGGCTCAGCGATCTACCGAGCGACCGAACAAACGGCGCTCTCGCAAATCAACGGCGGGACCGGCATCGAGACGACCAGCAGCATCGGTACAGGCGCGTTCGACTTTTCGATCGATGTCAACGGGACCAACGTCCGGGTCTTCCTGGGGCAGGTCATCGAGACCACCACCGACCCGGACACGGGCGAGGACACCACGACGACCACGCCCGCAGCCTCGACGCTCGGCGCGGTCATCGATCGGATCAACGAGGCCCTCGTCGCCGAGCTGGGCGATACCACGACCGTCTCGGCCGAACTCAACGCCGATGGTACCGGTCTGCGGCTCGTCGACACAGCCGGCACCGCCTCGCTCACGGTCCTTGAGCGCGGCGAGGAAGTCGGGGGGACCGCGCTCCAGCAGACCGCTAGCCAACTCGGGCTCCTCGGCTCCGGCACAGGCTCGGTCGAGGGCACCCGGATCTTCGGCGGGCTCAATAGCGTGCTGGCAGCGAGCCTCAACGGCGGCGCCGGCGTCGCGGGCGACGGATCGATCAGCATCACCGCACGCGATGGCAGCGTCTTCAACGTCACCGGCCTTGATCTGACCGGGTCGCTGACTGATATCACCGACTCAATCAGCCAGCAGACCGGCGGCGTGATCCAGGTCGACCTCGATGAGCGAGGCACAGGCATCGTGCTGACAGATACCTCGGGCGGGTCAGGGAACCTGATCGTGTCGGGCACCACGGGCAACGACACAGCCGCGAGCCTCGGTATCGCCACGGATGCCGCGGGCGTCGCCGCCAGCGTGGTCGAGTCGGGCAACCTCCAACGCCGGTACCTCGGGGAGGGCAGTCTTCTCGCCGATCTGAACAACGGCTCCGGCATCGGCACCGGCACGTTTACGATCCGTGACGCCACCGGGCAGGAGGCCTCGGTGACCGTCGCCGATTCGACCCGCACGCTGGGCGACGTGATCAACGCGATCAACCAGACCGGCCTAGCGATCAACGCCCGTATCAACGACAAGGGCGACGGCATCGTCATCGAGGAATCGGTCGATGCTGGCGCGGGTGGCACGCCGGGCGGCATCACCATCCGGGTTGAGGACACGGCCGGCGGGGTCGCCGATGCGCTGGGTATCGAGGGCGAGGCCGCCGGCACCGATGCGGACAACGTGATCGACGGCTCGTTCGAACGGACCATCGAGTTCGACCCGACCGACACGCTCGACGATATCGCCGCCAAGATCAACGATGCGGGGGTCGAGGCGATCGCGACAGTCATCAACGACGGATCCGGAGCCGCACCATTCCGCCTGAGCCTGTCGGCGCGCGAGAGCGGTTCGGCCGGAGCGTTCATCGTTGACGACAATGGCTTCGGGCTCGGGCTCAGCACGCTCAGCGAGGGCAAGGACGCCCGTGTCTTCTTTGGGTCGGACGACCCGGCCAACGCACTGCTGGTCACATCGAGCACCAACACCGTCGACGGGCTGGTCCAGGGCGTTTCGATCGACCTAACCCGTCCGAGCGATGACCCGGTCATCCTGTCGGTCTCGCGGGATACCGCGGCGATCGAGGAAGGCGTCAGCGAGTTTGTCACCGCGTTCAACGAGCTGATCGGACGGATCGATCAGCAGTCCCGGTTTGTTGAGGAAACCGAGGAACGCGGCCCGCTGCTGGGTGACTCCACCACTGCCACACTTCGGCAGCGGCTGTTCAGCGTCGTGCTCTCCCCGGGCGAAGGGCTGACCGGACAATTCACGCGCCTGTCGGACGTCGGGATCACGATCGGTGACGGGGGCAGCACGCTGGATTTCGACACCGATCGCTTCCGCGAGGCCTACGCGGAAGACCCGGCTTCGGTGACCGCCCTCTTCGAAACGTTCGATCTCGAAGCAACGGACACCACGGTCGAGATCGAGCCGGGAATCACCGTTTCAGGCGGCGACTCCGACCGTTCGTTCAGCGCGCTCGGCGTCATCGGCCAGCTCGAGGAGCTCGCAAGGAGCTACATCGATTCGGTCGACGGCATCCTCACCGCACGGGAGGATGCGCTGACCACGCAGATCGAGTTCCAGGAGCAGCGGATCGAGGACTTCACGGATCAGCTCGAACGCAGGCGCCAGGTGCTGCAGGCCGAGTTTGTCGCGCTCGAACGCACGCTGGGCGACCTGCAGTCGCAGCAGGGTGCGCTCGCCAGCCTCCAGCAGACCGGCTAACACGGGATGGACATGATCCCGAACAGGGCGTCGGGGTGGAATCTAGAAACGGTCCATCGGATGGTTCAGCCGATTCGAACACGGGCCGATGACACAACCACATGAGCAAACCGATCCAGCCGAACACAAACGCCTACCTCCGAACGCAGGTCCTGAGCGCCTCGGCCGAGGAGCTGAGGATGATGCTCATCGATGGGGCGATCAAGTTCACACGCCAGGGGCGCGACGGGATCGCCTCAGGCAACCACGAGGGGAGCTACGAGGGCTTCAGCCAAGCCCGGGCGATCCTCTCCGAGCTGATGACTTCGATGCGGACCGAGGTCGCTCCCGAGCTGTGCGAGCGCGTGCGGTCGCTGTATTCCTACATGTACAACCAACTGGTTTCGGCGAGCATGGACCGCGATCAGGCCAAGGCGGACGAAGTGCTCGAGCTGCTCGGCTACGAGCGTGAGACCTGGCAGCTGCTGATGGAATCGCTCAAATCGCAACCGTCTCAGCCCGCCAGCTCGCCGCAGAGTGCTTCGCCCGAGTCGGGCGCGGCCCCCGCGGGGTATCGACCGCTGAGCGTCCAGGGCTGAGCGAAGCCGCACGAACGCGCTAGCGTGCGAGGATCGCGGCCGCTCCGCGTGGGTAGGCCAGCTCCGCCGCGAGGGCTTCGAAGACCATCTGAAGGTTGACGTTGGCATCGAGCCGGCGCTGGGCATCCTGCACCGCATGGAGCCGGTCGGCGAGATCGACCGCGAGCCAAGGGTCGTCGGCAGCTCGCATCGTGTCCCTGACGATGTCACCAAGAACGCCGAACATGCGGGCCGCGGCGGATCGGTTGGCCGCGTCCTTGCTTGCCTGCTTCTCTTCATCGACGCGGGCCGCGGCCCAGTCCGAGACCATCTGCGCCATGTCGCCGCCCAGCCCCGCCGGCGTGCCCCCCGCGAGCGCCTCGCGGATGCGCGGCTCAAGACGGGGACGCCACTGATCCAGGCCGGTACGCACGGCCTCAAGGATCAGACCGGGCGAGCCCTGACCGTGATCGGAAGCCCACCCTGCCTGCTCGGGCGTGACCGAGACCGTCGCAAGCCAGCTTTCGATCTCCGAACGCCCGAGCGTCCCGAATCGGACGCGCTGGCACCGGCTGCGGATCGTGGGCAGGATGCGGTCTTCGGCGCTCGTCACGAGGACGATCAGCGTGCCATCCGGAGGCTCCTCGAGCGTCTTGAGCAGCGCGTTCTGCACAGGCGCATTCGTCGGCGAGCGGTCGAGCAGCTCCGCCTCATCGACGATGAAGACCTTCGAAGCCGCGCCCCCCGGGCTGACGTTGGCTCGCAGAGCGGCGGGACGCAGCAGGTGCGTCTCGACGACGTCCTTGGGGATCGTCGTCAGCTTCGCGGCTCGAACCTTGGGGTCCTCGGAAAAGCGGGCCAGTTCCTTGCTGACGATGTGCAGGTCAGGGTGCGAGCCCGCGGCGAGCAGCCGCTGGACTCGGCTGCCCGAATCGATAGACAGCCTGCCCGTCAGGTCGGGCGCGGCCTCGTCGTCGAGCACGAGCGCCGCAAAGGCCAGTGCAGTCGTGAACTTCCCGACGCCCCTAGGGCCGTGGAAGATCCAGGCGTGGTGGAGCCTGTCCGATGCGACCGCGGCGAGGAGCTGGGCCTTCGCCGCATCGTGTCCGACCACAGCGTCGAGCGCGATCGGCGCCGGATGCATCGGCTCCGCTGGAGATTCCGCGGCAGCCGACGGACGGGCGGCCCTCTTCGGGGCCCGTTTGCCCGTCTTCTTGCCGGTCTTCTTGGTCGTGCGCTTGGCCATAGCTGTTTACACGCCCCTGATCTTGTTTAGGCCGTTCATCGCCGCGATCTTGTACGCCTCGGCGAGTGTGGGATAGTTAAAGACTGTGTCGATGAAATACTCGACGGTGGCCTTGAAGGCGATGGCGGCCTGACCGATGTGGATCAGCTCGGTGGCACCCGTCCCGATGGCGTGGACGCCAAGCACCGCGTGGGTGTCCTGGTGGATCAGCAGCTTGAGCATGCCGATGTCGTCGCCGATCAGCTGACCGCGGGCGATCTCACGGTAGCTGGCGATGCCCGACTCGTAGGGCACGCCCTCGTCGGTCAGACGCTGCTCCGTCCAGCCGACCATGGAGATCTCGGGCACGGAATAGATGCCGTAGGGCAGCAGGTCGCTGACGACATCGCAGCGGACGCCGAACATATGGCAGGCCGCGACACGGCCCTGCTCGTAGCTCGTGCTAGCCAGCGCCGGGAAACCGATAACATCGCCCGCGCCGTAGATGTGCGGGACCGAGGTCTGGTACTTGTCGTTGACCGCGAGCCGGCCGCGGTGGTCTGCTTCCAGTCCCGCCGAGGCGAGATCGAGGCTGTCGGTCGAACCCTGACGCCCGATGGCGTAGAGCAGCGCATCGGCACGGAGCGTTTTGCCCGACTCCAGCACGGCCTCGGCCATCATGCCGTCGACGGTCCTGGCGCCGTCGATCGCCTCGATCGTCCGGATCTTTGTCACCTTCTCGCCGAGCCGGAGTGTCGCGCCCGCCTGTCGGAGGTGGAACTGGAGCGCCTCGGCGACCTCACCGTCGACAAAATCGAGCAGCCTGTTCCGCCCCTCGACGAGCGTGACCTTGACGCCGAGAGCCTGGAGCATCGAGGCGTACTCCGTCCCGATCACCCCACCACCGACCACGATCATCGAGTGGGGCATCGATCCCAGATCGTGGAGCTGGTCAGAGGTGATCACGTTCTCGGCATCGAACTCGATCGAATCGGGCCTCGCAGGCCTCGTACCGACGGCGACGAGGAAGTACTCCGCCTTGAGGCGGTCCGAACCCCGCTCGTGGGTCACGTTGACGGTGTGCTCGTCGACAAACGACGCGGTGCCGTGCATCACCTCGACGCCGTTGCGGCGGAACTGCTGCTCGATGATCTCGATCTCAGCGCCGATGACCCGCGAGCAGGCGTTCATCAGGTTCTGGAACACCGCGTTGCGGGCCCGGGTGAAGTCCTCGTAGCGCGGGGCGGCGATGGACCGGCCGGCGACGCTGAGGATCGCCTCGCGCAGCGCCTTGGACGGGATCGTGCCCGTGTTGACCGCCACCCCGCCAACCGAGCGGCGCTTCTCAACCACGACGACCGACTTGCCGAGCTTGGCCGCCTGGATCGCCGCCCGCTGGCCGGCCGGGCCGGATCCGATGACGCAGAGGTCGTAGTGCCGCATGCTGCCCTCCGGGAGCGCTCGCCTATTGCTGGGGCAGCGTAGCCGATCCGCGGCGGCTCTAGGATGACCAACACCCGTGGTCTCCTGGCCCCGGGCGACGGGAGGTCGGTCTATGGCGGATGCTGGGTTGCAGGGTCGGTCGGCGGCAGAGATCCGCGACGCATTCATCCGCTACTTCGCGGACCGCCACGCCCATACCGTGGTTCCATCCTCGCCAAGCGTCCCCCACGACGACCCAACGCTGCTCTTCGCTAACGCCGGCATGAACCAGTTCAAGCCCTGCTTCCTCGGTACCACCCAGGCAGGCAGCCCGCTGCACGGGCTCAAGCGGGCCGTCAACAGCCAGAAATGCATCCGCGCCGGCGGCAAGCACAACGACCTCGACGATGTCGGGCTCGATACCTACCACCACACCTTTTTCGAGATGCTCGGCAACTGGTCCTTCGGCGACTTCTTCAAGGCCGAGGCCATCGAGTGGGCGTGGGATTTCCTCACCGGCGTCTGCGGCCTCGGGCCCGACCGGCTCTATGCGACCTATTTCGAGGGCGATCCAGCGCAGGGACTGGAGCCTGACCACGAGGCCCGCGACCTGTGGCTCCGTCACCTGCCGCCCGAGCGTGTCCTGCCGTTCGACGCCAAGGACAACTTCTGGGAGATGGGCGACGTCGGGCCGTGCGGGCCTTGCAGCGAGCTGCACTACGACCGCATCGGCAGCAGAGACGCTGCATCGCTGGTGAACCGAGACGACCCGGACGTGATCGAGATCTGGAACCTGGTCTTCATCCAGTTCAACAAGGAGAAGGTCGGCGACTCGATCGAGCTCAAGCCGCTGCCGGCCAAGCACGTCGACACCGGCATGGGCCTCGAACGGCTGGTGTCGGTCCTTCAAGATAAGCCGAGCAACTACGACACGGATCTGTTCACACCGATCTTTGCGGAGATCCAGAAAGTGACGGGCTTCGACCGTCCCTACGGCGGCAAGCTGGGCGACGACGATCCTGACCGGGTAGATATGGCGTACCGCGTGATCGCAGACCACATCCGCACGCTGGTAGTCGCAATCACCGACGGCGCGACGCCCAGCAACGAGGGCCGGGGCTACGTGCTTCGGCGGGTGCTGCGCAGGGCCGTGCGGTTCGGGCGGCAGATGCTGAATGCCGAGACCGGGTTCCTGACTGATCTTGTGCCGATCGTCGGCAAGACACTGGGCGAGGGCTTCCCGGAGCTGCGGGCGAACACGGCCAAGGTCGCGGAGATCATCGCGGAGGAAGAAGCGAGCTTCGGCAAGACGCTGGATAAGGGACTCAGAGTTTTTTATTCACTCGCTGCAGATGCATTCGTTCGTACAACTGCTGTTTGGCTGCGAGAGCAGGACAAATTTCTTGCCGTTAGTGGTTGGGGTATTCCAGACGAAAGGCTCGATGAGGAACTCAACGAAGCGCCGGGCATGCCCAAACCTGTGAATGCAGAAGCCAGCTCTGATATTCAAATTTTCGAGAAGTCTGTAGACGGCAAAATGCTGGACGAGTTTCGTGTAGATCAAATGAACAAAGAGCACATATCAAGATGGACCAGAAACGGTGTGCAGATTCGTGGTGACCACGCCTTCATGCTCTACGACACCTACGGCTTCCCGCTCGACTTGACGCAGATGATGGCGGCCGAGCGGGGGCTGACGGTCGATGTCGCGGGGTTCGAGGCTGCGATGGAGCAGCAGCGCGAGCGGTCGCGGGCGGGCAGCAAGTTCGGCTCGGGCGAGTCGCGGCTGCGGCTCGAGCCCGATGCGCTCGCCAAGCTCGCGCACATGAGCATCGCGCCGACGGACGACGGCCCGAAGTACGAACCGAGGGACACCCGCGGACGGGTCCGGGCGATCTGGAACGGGCGGAACTTCGACGAGCACGTCGACGCGGGCAGCAGCGGGCTCAAGCAGTTCGGCGTGGTGCTCGACCGGACCGGCTTCTACGCCGAAGCGGGCGGGCAGGTCGCGGATGTCGGCCGGCTGCTGGTCCTGGGCGAGCACCGCCGCGACGCCGGCAGCCACCGCCAGAGCGAGTTCAAGGTCGAGGACGTCCAGCGGTTCGGCGACTATGTGCTGCACATCGGCCGGCTGGTCAAGGGCACGATCCGCGTGGGCGAGGAGGTCGAGTGCCGGCTCGATCGGAATCGCCGGGCCAGGATCCAGGCCAACCACACCGCGACGCACCTGGTCAACCTCGGCCTAAAGACGCACCTCGGCGATGGGGTCGACCAGAAGGGCTCGCTGGTCGACGACACCAAGCTGCGATTCGATTTTTCCTACGGCAAACCGGTCGAGCCGGGCGTGCTCGCGGCGATCGAGACGGATGTGCGGGCCGCGATCGCGGCCGACCTGCCCCTATCGGCGAAGGTCGCACCGCTGTACGTCGCCAAGTCGATCAACGGGCTTCGGGCCGTCTTCGGCGAGACGTACCCCGACCCGGTCCGGGTCGTCGCCATCGGGGCCGAGGTCGATGCCATGCTCGATGCCCCCGAGGACGAGCGGTGGGCGTCGCTCTCATCCGAGTTCTGCGGCGGGACGCACCTAACCCGCGCCGGTGAGGCCGAGGCGTTCGCGCTGGTGCAGGAGACGGGCGTGGCCAAGGGCATCCGCCGGGTCGAGGCGGTCACGGGCGATGCGGCTCGGGAAGCGATCAAGGCCGGAGCAGCGATCCGGTCGCGCATCGATGCAGCGGCAGCCTTACCCGATGATCGCGTAGCGACCGCGGTGGGCGAGCTCTCGGCCGCGATCGATCAAGGTCGCCTCTCCGTCAGCGACGCCGCCTCGCTGCGCGAAGCGCTCGGGTCGCTCCAGGGTCGGGCCAAGGCGGCGGCGAAGGCGGCCGCGGTGGCCGCGCGGCAGCGAGCCGTCGAAGAAGCCAAACAGCTCGCGGCGTCGGCCTCTGCGGATCTGCGTGAGGTCATCGTCGCCTCGCTTCCCGCGGGCGAGGATCGGCAGGCGCTCCAGGCCGCGCTCCAGGTCATCGCGGACAAATGCCCCGCTGCGGCGGTGCTGCTGGCCAGCGCCTCAGACGAGCGAGTGGCCCTTATCGCCCAGGTGCCCGACGCCATGATCAAGCGCGGTCTGAAAGCCGGTGACTGGATCCGGGCCGCCGCCGAGGCGTGCGGCGGCAAAGGCGGCGGCAAACCGAACCAGGCCCAGGGCGGCGGGACCGAGCCGGCCAAGCTCCGCGGGGCGCTCGAGACCGCCGAGCGGTTCGCGGCCAAGACCTTATGACGCACCCGCCGGAGATACCCGACGAACTCCGGTCTGCAGGCGATGCGGAGCGGAGGATCCGAGCGTCCCGAGGCCGGCCGTCGGGCGAGCAGGATCTCAGGAACCGGCTGATGCAGGTCAGCGCGATCGGCACCGAATTCGCCGTGGCTGTCGTCGGAGGCGGAGTGCTCGGCTGGCTGATCGATACCTGGCTCAAGACCGCCCCCTGGGCACTGCTCGGCGGGTGTGTCTTCGGGCTTGTCTGGGGGTTCATCCGGTTCATCCGAAGCGGGCTCGAACTCGCGGCCCGGTCCGACCAAACGAGCCGAAACGCCCCGGAGCACGACCGCAGATAGAGACGCTCTGTCGGTCGCCAAACCAAAGGCGGGGACCTATGGTTGCTCCCCGCACAACGGGCCGATTCGGGCTCTGCCGTTCGGGGCTATCGAACGAGCGAATTCGGTTCTGTTTGCCGAGCCCTCTGGGAGCGACGGGCTCAGAACCAGGGGAGCTTCAGCGGTCTTGAACCCATCGCGAGACAATCAGACGACCCCGAGCGCGTCAGAGGGTGTGATCCTGCCCGTGGCCCGGACCGCGACGGCCGCCTCGCTTTCGGCAACACTCGTGGGCGGATCTGCCGCAGTGCTGGCGATGATGCTCGACCGGATCGAGCCCATCGAAGCGCTCACCGTGCTCGCATGCGTTATCGCCGGATTGGCCGTGATGATGCTCCCGATCGTCGCGACCGTCGGCCGCCCTGCTGTGACGGTGGCATCGTCCGTGATCTTCGGCGGTTTTGCGGGCGGGCTGGTCACGGTCGCGATGGCCGCCGGGGCCTACATCGGCCTGGGCATCGAAAGCAGGGCATACTGGTTTGTTTTCCTCGCCGCCACGGTCGCAGCTATGGTCGCCAAGCTCGCGGTGGTGCTTCCCGCTCTGCGTGATGCGCAGACCCGCGTCCCTTCGACAGACGGCATGGAGGCCCCGAAGGCATGATCGATGCATCCCTCACACTCGCGGCAGCCAATCCAGTTGACCACGTCGTCAACCACGGCTTCTTCAAGATCGGCGACATCTGGGTCTGGTCCGCGCACACCGGCAACCTCATTCTTGCGGCCCTTATCGTGATCGCCGGCGGGCTCTGGGCCGCGGGCAAGATCGAGACCGGACCGGAGAGCGACGGCACCCACCGATTCGTCACCCGCAACCGCTTCGCGCACATGCTTGAAGTGATCTGCGTCTACCTCAAAGAGAACACTGTTCGGCCCTTGCTGGGCGATCGGACCGACAGGTTCATGCCATTCCTCTGGACCCTGTTCTTCTTCATCCTTGTCAACAACTTGCTCGGGCTTGTGCCGATCCTTGACCTCTTCCTGCTCAATAAATCGCTCAAGTCTGCCCACGAATCACCCTTCGGCGGGACGGCGACGCAGAACATCTATGTGACCGGCGGTCTGGCGCTGATCTCCTTCATCGTCATCAATGCTGCGGGCATCAAGCAGCTCGGGATCAAGGGCTATCTGATGCACCTGACCGGCGGGGCTCCGGCGTACATCTGGCCGATCCTGGTGCCGGTCGAGATACTGGGCACATTTATCAAGCCGATCGCGCTGGCCATCCGCCTCTTTGCCAACATGACCGCGGGCCACATCCTTGTCGCAACGCTGTTCGGTTTTGTCGGATCGGCGTATGTCGGAGGCTTGCTACTTTTCGGTACGGTCGGCGTGCTGTCAGCAATCGGCGCCTTGGCGATCTACTTCCTGGAGATCTTTGTCGGCTTCCTCCAGGCGTTTGTCTTCATGTTCCTGACCACCGTGTTTATCTCGCAGCTCGACCACCACGGTGACCATGATCACGACCACGCACACGAGCCAGTGGCGGCTCACTGACGCAACACACGCGGGCAAGAACCCGCACGAACCCTGCCCGGGCGGAACAAACCGGGGGACCGGCACGAGCCGGCCATGGCAGCACCCAAGGAAAGAGGACTCCGATGAAGCAGATGATCAAGTCGATTGCGATGGTCGGTGCCGGACTTGCCGCTCTGGCGGTTGCGGGCCCTGTGGTGGCCCAAGCCGCCGAGCCGCTGACCGAACAGCAGATCGCCGACAACGCCGTCGCCCAGGCCGCGGCCGCGGCGGGCACCCTCCACAAAGGCTTGGCCGCCATCGGTGCCGGTCTCGCCGTCGTGGGCGGTGCCGTCGGCATCGGCCTGATCGGCAAGGGCGCTGTCGAGTCGATTGCTCGCCAGCCGGAAGCCAGCGGCCCGATCGCAACCAACATGATCCTGACCGCCGCGCTCGTTGAGGGTGCGACCCTCTTCGCGGTCGTGGTCGGTCTGCTCGCCGCCCTCGGCTAAACGGCCGCACGGAACCACATTCATGCAGTCCCGCGCCGAAAGTCGCCGGACTGCCTTACGATTCCCCACCGCATCGAGCGGGAAGGAGCCTCTCATGCGTATTCGCCTGCTGCTCGCCATATTCCTCCTCGGCGGCGCGCTGCTCGTGACCCCGACTATCCAGGCCGCAGAAGCGTCTGCGCCGGCCGCAGCCGCCCTGGCGGCCGACGGCTCGGCCGAAGGCGATTACGACAAGCATGGCGTCATCGGCAGCTTGGCCCAGGGCACGGTCGCCGGTCTGGCCGCGATCGTTATCTTCCTCGTCGTCCTTGCGATCCTGGGGACACAGGTCTGGCCCAAGATCGCCAAGGCGCTCGACGAGCGCGAGAAGAAGATCCTCGACGAGATCGAGTCGGCCGAAGCCGCGCGGCAGCAAGCCAAAGACGCGCTCGATCAGTACGAGTCCTCCCTCGCCGAGGCACGCGCCGAGGCGCAGCAGATGCTCGAAAAAACCAAGGCGGATCAGCAGAAGCTCGCCTCCGAGCTCCGTGCCAAGAGCGAAACAGAGCTCCGCGAGCTGAAGGAGAAGGCCCAGCGGGACATCGAGGCCGCTCGAAGGGCCGCGGTCTCGGAGATCTACGCGGAGGCTTCGCAGCTCGCGACAACGGTCGCCGAGAAGATCCTCCGCCGCGAGGTCAGCGTCGACGACCAGCAGAAACTAGTCGATGAGGCCGTCGCCGAGCTCCAGAACAACCGCGGCTGACGCGGGCGCACCCAAGCACGGAGGCACCGCCATGCCCCTGACCGATACGAAGCCCGACGCGCTCGCGAACCTGTACGCGAAGAGCATCTACGAGCTGGCTTCCGAGAAGGGCGGCCGCGAAGCGGTCGAGCAGGTCGCCGGTGAGCTGGAAGACCTGATCGAGCTCGCTCGTGAAGATGCGCGATTCAGCGAGTTCCTGTCCTCCCGCGTGCTCAAGCGCGGCGATAGGACGCAGAGCCTGCGGACCATCCTCGACGGACGGGTCCATGAGATCACCCTCAAAACGCTGCTTGTCCTGAACGACAACGGCCGGCTCGGCCACCTCATCCCGATCGTTGCCGCCCTCGATGAGATCGCCCAGCGTTCCTTCGGCCGCATCGAAGTCGACCTCTACACGGCGGACCCGATCGACGCCGACCAGCTCGGCCGCATCAAGCAGCAGCTCGACGGTACCCTCGGCAAGGAGACGGTCGTGCACCCGTACACCGATCCGAAGATGCTCGGAGGCGTCAAGCTGCAGATCGGTGACCGGCTCATCGACGCCTCGCTCGCGACTCAGCTCCGCCGCTTCCACGACCAGCTCACAGGCGAGGGCTCGGCGAGGCTCCGAGCCGCCGCCGATCGCGCGATCGAGGCCGACCACAACGCGTAGCACGAAGCCACGCCCGGAGAGATCGCCATGGCGAAGAAGACGATCGAGTCGGTAGATGTCGCAGGCGAGCGCGTCCTGATCCGCGTGGACTTCAACGTGCCGCTCGACGGCGGCACGATCACCGACGACCGCCGCATCCGCGCCGCGCTGCCAACAATCAAGAGCGTGCTCGATCATGGCGGCTCCGCCGTGCTCATGAGCCATCTCGGCAGGCCCAAGGGTGAGGGATACGAGGCGTCGCTCTCGCTCGCGCCGGTCGCCGCAAAGCTCGGCGAGCTCATCGGCACCGAGGTCGTGTTTCCTTCCAACGACTGCGTCGACGACGCGGCCGGAAATGCGGCCGCCTCGCTGCCAGCGGGCGGCGTGCTGCTGCTCGAGAACCTCCGCTTCCACGCCGAAGAAAAGAAGGGCGAGGCGTCATTCGCCGGCAAGCTTGCCGCCTACGGCGATGTCTACGTCAACGATGCATTCGGCACCTGCCACCGCACCGACGCCTCGATGGTCGCCGTGCCCGAGGCGATGGCAGGCAAGCCCCGCGTCTCCGGCTTCCTCGTCGAGAAAGAGATCCGGTTCCTGTCCGAATCGCTCGCCGAGCCGGACAAGCCCTTCGCCGTGATCCTCGGCGGCGCAAAGGTCAGCGACAAGATGGCTGCCATTGAGCACCTGCTGCCCAAGGCCGAGAGCATCCTCGTCGGCGGAGCGATGGCGTACACATTCCTCAAAGCGATCGGCAAGGGTGTGGGCGACAGCCGCGTTGAGGCCGACCGTCTCGACGACGCCAATCGCGCGATCGACCTCGCCGCCAAGCTCGATGCCGATCTCTACCTCCCCACTGATCACGTAACGGGTCGCGCGTTCAGCGAGAACGGCGGCGGCGACATCGAGGTCCACAGCGAAACGATCCCCGACGGGTTTATGGGCCTCGACATTGGGCCCGAGACCCAGGCCGCCTACGCCCGCGTCATCGGCAAAGCCAAGACCGTTGTGTGGAACGGCCCGATGGGTGTCTTCGAGTGGCGACCTTTCGCCGTCGGCACCTCTGCCGTCGCCAAGGCGCTCGGCCGAGCAACCGAGGCCGGTGCCACCACGATCGTCGGCGGGGGTGACTCAGCCGCGGCTGCAGAGAAGTTCGGCGTCGCCGACAAGGTCAGCCACGTCTCGACCGGTGGCGGCGCGAGCCTCGAGATGCTCGAGGGCAAGGCCTTCCGAGCCGTCGACCTGCTCGATGACGCCTGATCGGTCGTGCTTTCGAGTATGCTCGTGTTATGCCCCTTGATTTTCTGAATGATCTGGGCTCTGCCTTATCTCCATACGGCTCGAGCAAATTTATGGCGGCCCTTATGGGCTCCGTCCTGCTGATCCTGAGCGTCGTGGCCATCATGTATGGCCTCGACAATGACGCGACGGCCGTCACGGTGTGCAGGATCGTCGCCGGCGTCTTCGGCCTGCTGAGCATCCCACCCATGCTGTTCTTCTTCCTCAAGAACGTGGAGCGGATGTCGTGCCTCGGCGGAGCCGCCGCAATGGGCCTGTTCGTCGCCTTCCTTGTGCTCGGCATCGCATCGTTCATTGTCGGCGAATTCGTCGAGCTCACCGTGACCTAGCGCAACCGCTCACGCCCGGTGGAACAGCTTCTCGAGCTGACGGAGCGTGAGCCGCACACTTGTCGGTCTGCCGTGCGGGCAGCTTGACGATCGCTCGACCGATTCGCGGAGCGCCAGCAGCGAGTCGAGCTCATCGCCGCGGAGCTTCTCGCCCGCCTTGACAGCCGCCTTGCAGCTCATCATGTCCACAACGCTGTGCAGGGCCTCCTCGCTCGTCGGCGGGTGGGGTGTGGCTGCGGCCTGATCGAGCAGCTCCGCGATAAAACGACCAGGATCAACGCCCCTGTCGAAGAGAAAGCTCGGAAAGGCGTGCACGCCGATCGCGTCCGGCCCGAGCGGCGATACCTGTA
>JBCCZQ010000016.1:0-45226 GCA_039187315.1 Planctomycetota bacterium
CTACGCCGACCGCTGCATCATGTGCACCCGCTGCGTCCGCTTCGCCCGCGAGGTCGCCGGCACGGCTGAGCTCACCATCGACGGCCGGGGCAACCAGAGCCAGATCGATGTCTTCCCAGGCGTCGCGCTCGACAACGAACTGTCGGCCAACGTGATCGATATCTGCCCCGTCGGCGCCCTGCTCGACAAAGACTTCCTCTTCGCCCAGCGCGTCTGGTTCCTCAAGAGCACGCCCTCGATCGACCCGCTCACCGCGTCGGGCGACAACATCCTCATCGAGCACAACGAGGGCGCGATCTATCGCATCAAGCCCCGCACGAACCCGAGCGTCAACAAGTGGTGGATCACCGACGAGGTCCGCTACGGCTGGAAGCACGTGCACGCTGACGACCGGCTGCAGACGGCCGAGCGGCGTCGCTTCGGAGCGCTCGACCCGTGCGAGCCGGCGCAGGCGTTCGACGATGCAGTCGAGGGCCTGACCGCGGCGGCGAACCGTGGCGAGCGGCTTATGGCCGTGGTCAGCCCGATGCTGTCGTGCGAGGACGCGTACCTGCTCGGCAAGCTGATCCTCGAGATCGATCCGGCGGCAGTGCTCGCGGTCGGCTTTGTCCCGACGCGTGGTGAGGACAAGGTCTTCCCGAAGGGCGCGGGGCGGGACGAGGGCTTTGTGATGTACGCCGAGAAGGCGCCCAACGCACGAGGCGTCCGGCGGGTGCTCAGCGCCCTGACCACGAACGTGCTCGATTTCGATGATGCCTGTTCACGCCTCGGCATGGGCTCCGGCTCGAGCGACATCGGCGGCGTGATCCTGACCGGAAGCTACCCCGGCGAATGGGCGGCCTCCGAGTTCGTCGATGCGCTCAGCGGGAAGTTCGTCGTCCTGATCGACACGCACGGCCTCCGCGCCCGCGAGGCGGCGGACGTGGTCATCCCCGGCTCGACCTGGACGGAGAAGGCCGGCACCTTCGAGAACGCGAACCACCTGCTCCAGGCGTTTGAGCAGGCGATCCCCGCGATCGAGGGCGCCTCGGCCGAGGCCCAGATCGCGCTCGATCTGCTCGGCCGTGTCCGCGGCGAGCCGGTGGGCGCCGTCACAACCGAGTTCGTCCGAGTCGACGAGGCCCCGGGCCAGGTGCCGACCGGTCGCGAGATTCGGCGGCAGTCGTCGCGGCTCTACAACGCCGCAGACATCCGCAGCGAGATGGCCCAAGCCCACGATGCGCTGGGCGTTTTCGTCAGCGAGGTGTCCCTGCCATCTGTCGAAGCGAAGCAGTCGCCGGACATGGCGATGGTGGAGCTGTAGTCGAACCACCTGCTTTGGAGCGCGGCCGTGCTCGTGCCCGCGATCATCTGTGGCGTCGCCTGCATCGTGATCGGTGTGCCGTTCACGTACTACTGGTTCCGCATCTCCGACCGTTGGGCCGACGAGGACCAGAAGCGGTTCCACCCGAAGCAGGAGCCCGACCGGACCGATCCCGAGATCCGCGTGATCGGACGCGATGACCGCGACGGTGATGGTGGCGGGGGCTGACCGGGTGCCGCGGTACAAGCTAACCATCGCATACGACGGGACGGACTACTGCGGCTGGCAGAAGCAGGAGCCGCCGGACCCAGACAACCCCGGCCAGCGGACGACGCTGCCGACGGTGCAGGGCGTGGTCGAAGAGGCGGTCCGCGAAGTCCTGCGGGAACCGGGGCTGGTGCTGGCCGGCGCGAGCCGTACGGATTCGGGCGTGCATGCGCTCGGACAGGTCGCGGCGTTCACTTCCGAGCCGGACGGCGCAAGCGGCGTCGGCTGGCCAGCAGCGCGCGGCACGGAGCGGCTGGTCAAGGCGCTCAACGCCAAGCTTCCGCGGGACGTGCTCGTGCGCGAGGCGGAGGTCGTCGATGACGCGTTCGAACCGATCGGCGGCGCGCTCGAGAAGGAGTACACCTACACGATCGTCTCGGGCGAGACCCGGCCGCTGTGGGATCGGAGGTACGTCTGGCACACGTGGTACGAACTCGACATCGAGCGGATGCGGGCGGCGGCGGCGCACCTCGTCGGCGAGCACGACTTCGCGGCCTTCGCGCAGATCAACCACGGCCGGAAGTCAACCGTACGGACGATCTTCCGGTGCGATATCGAAATCGGACTATCTGACGGAAAAGAACGCCGCTTCGTCGTACGCGTGGCGGGCAACGGGTTCCTGTACAACATGGTCCGCATCGTCGCGGGCACACTGATGGAGGTCGGCCGGGGCAAGATTGAGCCGGGGGACATCCCCGCGATCCTGGCGTCGAAAGACCGCAGGCAGGCGGGTGCAACGCTGCCGCCGACAGGGCTGCGGCTGGAGTGGGTGCGGTATGAAGACGCACAAGATCAGTGAAAGCTACTCCCGGCTTCGACGGCGGATGTGGTGGAGACTCTTGCTCTGCCTCACGTGTTTGGTCTTCTTCCTCAGCACACTGGTTCTCGACTTCGGCGTCTCGCGTGTTGCCAGGGAACGTTGGATCTACGCCAGCGGGTTCCTTTTGCTGTTCAAGATCGGTCACTTCGAGGGACCCATGAATATCACCGAGACCAAGTGGAATGCCTACGTATATCCACAACTGCACCTCGAACAGTCTTGGAGCGACTACTACGGCGATCGGCTGCCATCCATGCTGCCCACCGCGTGGGCAACGGGAAGCGGATGGATCAACATCCTGATTCCGATCTGGCCGCTGCCCACGTTTTTCTTGCTCAATGCCGGCGCCTGGTGGTTGCTCGCGAGACGAGAAAGAAACCGCTACAGCTGCCGGTGCGGCTACTCGTACGCAGGGCTCTCAGGCGACACCTGCCCCGAGTGCGGGCGATCGATCGCACCGCCCGCCAATGATCCCACGTGACAGAAGGCCTCCGCATCCTGCACATCTCCACGCGGCTGATCCTCGGCGGGTCGCAGGAAAACACCGTGCTTTCCTGCGAGGGGCAGGCGCGGCTTGGGCACGATGTGCACCTTGCCTACGGCCCGATCTACGGGCCCGAGGGCAGTTTGCTCGATCGCGTGGCGTCGTTCAGAACCGAAGACGGCCGGGGCATCACCACGCACGAGCTGCCGAATCTGGTCCGCGAGATCAGCCCGCTGAAGGACCACCGCTGCTTCCACCGCGATCTAAAGCGGCTGATGCGCGAGGTGCGGCCGGACGTCGTGCACACGCACAGCAGCAAGGCGGGGATCCTGGGGCGTTGGGCGGCGTGGGAGGCGCGCGTGCCGGCCGTCGTTCACACGATCCACGGCCCGCCGTTCATGCCGATCGAGGGCGGCGCTCTTCCCAGAGCCAAGATCCGGCTCAAGAACCGGCTGTACACCGCGGCGGAACGCTTCGCGGCGAAGCGCTGCCACACGATCGTCAGCGTAGCGGACGCGATGACGGAACAGTTTCTAGCTCGTGGAATCGGCGAGCCATCGAACTACATCACTGTGCGCAGCGGTATGGACACCGCGCCGTTCGTTGACTTCGCGGAATCCGAATCGCGCGAGAACGTGCGCGCAGCGCACGGGATCGGCGAACAGGACTTTGTCATCGGCACCGTGGCTCGTCTGGCCGAGCACAAGGGGCACGACGACCTGCTCGATGCGCTCGGCGAGGATCTGAAGGCAAACGCGCACTGGAAGCTGCTTTGGGTCGGCGACGGGTGGTGGCGGCAGCGTTTGATGGGGCGTGTGGTCGAGCTTGGGCTTGAACGTCAGGTCATTGCGACCGGTCTCGTTCCGCCTGAGCGTGTGCCGGGTCTGATCCGGTCGATGGACGTGCTGGCGCACCCGAGCTATCGGGAGGGCTTGCCTCGGACGGTGCCGCAGGCGCTGCTGGCTGGCGTCTGCCCGGTTGCGACGGATGTGGACGGGACCCGCGAGGCCTGCCGGCACGAGCAGACGGGCCTGGTGGTGCCGGTGAGCGACCCGGCGGCTCTGAGGGAGGCGATCGGACGGCTGGCCGAGGATCCGGGGCTTCGGCGTAGACTCGCCGAGGCCGGACGGGAGTGGTGCCTGCATGAGTTCGCGGCGGAAAGGATGGTCGAGCGGCTCGAGCAGGTCTATGCGGCTGCGCTGGCTCGCTCTGGTTTCAGCCGGCACGGTGTCTTTGCCGGCGATGGCGCAGCTGACGCTGTCGGGCCCGCCGACACCTGAGCCCGGCCAAGGCCTCGCGGCGCTGGCGCTGGCCAGCCGGCTCGACCGCGAGGCCGAGCGCCTGATCGATCGCAGCGCGGACGCGGCGGCGTTGGACCGTCTCCGGATGCAAGCGCGGGCGTCCGTTCGCAGGGGCGCGGGTGCGCTCGCGCAGCTCGGGGAAACGCTGGGAGCCGATGGCTCGGCGGCGGTGCTGTGGGCGTTGACGCTCGACGGACGGATGACCGAACTGGATGCGCTGCTGGAAGGGGTCGACGATGCCGGTCTTCTGGTGGCCCTGGAGGCGGACTTCGCGGCGCTGGCGATCCGGGCCGAACGCGGGGCCGCCATCCCGGCAGAAAGTTTGGACGCCATGATCGGCGATGCGCTCTCGGCTATCGCGCTGGAAGACGGCGCCTCCGCTGCGGCCCGCGCCGGTTGGCTTCGCGCGCGGCCCTGGCCCGATGCTCCGGGCGACGAGCTGCGCATCCGGCTGGCTGGGATGCGCGATCTGGAACTGCCCGCTGAAACAGCGGGCCGGATCGAGCAGCTCGCCGATCAGCTGGACGAGGGAGCCACGTGGCCGACGTACGCGCGGCGTGCGCGGGCGCGCAGCGCCGCGATCGCTGCCGCGATGGACGCGGTGCTGGCGTTGCCGGCCTGGACACCGGAGCCAGTCGGAGCGCGGCTCGTCTCGGATCTTGCTTCAGCCTTGGACGGACCTGACGCGGCCGGGCTGGCGCTGATCGCCGAGACAGGCCGCGTGCTGGTGGCCCTGGACCGGATGGAAGAAGGCCGCGAGTCGCAGCGGCTCCGGGCGCGCGCGGCGGAGGCGATCTCGGAGCGCGAGTCCAACGCGGATCTGGCCCTAGCGGCTGCCCGGCTTGCGGCGGACGTGCTCGAAACCAGCGTGAGTCGGCCCGGCGTCCAGCTGGATTCGGGCCTGACGCGTGTCGTCCGGCCCGCCTGGCGCGCGCTGGTCCCGCGGGTCCGCGGCGTCACGGTCAACGCTCGTGATGAGGCGGTGAGCCTTCTCGTCGATCCATCGGGCGCGACCAGCCCGGCGGTGCTGAGCACGGTGGCATCACAGCGGCGGCTGTTCGACGACTTCGATGCGCTCGAGCGGCTGAGCGAGCGCCTCGAAGCGGGCCTCGCTGGTCCTCCCGGCCTGACCGACGCCGTGGCGGACCGCGTGCTCGGGCTCGGGCAGTCGCTCCGCGCGGGCGGCGACGACGCCGAGGCGTCGATCGAGCTGCTTCGGACCATGGACAGGCAGCTGGCGACGCTGGGCCGCATCGAGACAGACCGCGAGCGAGCGGCACGGGTCATGGGTGACCGAGGGCCGCAGCTCGGCGATCGGATCGATGGGCTGCGCCGCGATTGGCTCGGAGGCTGGGCCGTCGCCGGAGGCAGCGGGCCGGGCGATGCGGTCCGCGACGACCTCTCGATGCTTTCGCAACTGACGGGGTTCCTCGCCGATGTCGAGGGCTTCACCCGGCAGGACGCGGTCCGTCGCTGGCCGGGCCTGGAGCTGACCCAGCGCGGTCAGCGGGCGATCACGCGCGGGCTGACCGAGGCGATCGACGACCTGCTCCCCGATGCCATGCGAGCGGGCAACGAGGTAGCGCGCCAGCGTTCGCAGCGCAAGCTTGTGCTGCTCCGTGGCGACTACGCGCCGGTGCTGGTCGTCGGTCGGCTGGCGCGGCTGGGCGAGAGGATCGGCCTGACACCGGGCTCGCCGCTCGAGGAGCTGGCGCTCGGCCCGCCGAACAGGGACGCTTGGATGGCCGAGCACCGCGGTGCGCTAGCGGATATCAGCCGGTACGCCGACGAGTACGGCCGGGCGCTGATCGAGCAGCGATCCGATGTGGAAGCCAACGCGGCGATCAAGGCGGTGCTGTCGTGGCGTGCGCTGCGGCTGCTCGAGCGGATCGAGGCCTCGGATTCAGCCGTCTCGCCAAGCGAGTGAGCGGCGACCGAAGCCGAGCCCCATCGCGTCCTTGGCCATAGCGAGTGTCTCCTCGGCAACGGCGTTGGCCCGGGCGGTGCCGTCGCGGATGATCTCGACGATCTGCTTGTCGCCCTGCTCGCCCTCAAAGGCTGCGCGCCGCTCGCGCATCGGCTCGAGCAGGGCGTTGACCGCGTCGATGACCGCGGCCTTGACGTGGCCGTCGCCCAGATTGTCGCCCCGCCGATAGCGGTCCTTGAGCTCGGCGACAAGCTCGGCGTCGCAGAAGGTGTCGGCGTAGTCGAAGACAGGGTTGATGTCCGGATCGCCGGGGTCGGTCGGCTCGCGGCTCTGGCCCGGGTACATGCTGTTGATCTTCTTCTTGACCTGTTTGGGAGTGTCGCTGAGGAAAACAGCGTTGCTGAGGCTCTTGGACATCTTGTTGCTGCCGTCGGTGCCGACGAGCCTTCCGACACGGCCGACGAGCGCCTCGGGGATAGGAAAGACGCCGCCGAGGCCAGGGTGATCGGTGTCCTCGGCGTGCGGATCAACGCTGCAATAGACCTGATTGAACTTCCGAGCAACCTCGCGGCAGACCTCGATATGCGCGACCTGATCCACGCCAACCGGCACGCTCGCCGGCCGGAACGCCAGGATGTCCGCGCACTGGCCGACGGCGTACAGCGGGAACCCGAACGGATAGCTGTCGCCTAGGCCTTTGGTCTCGATCTCGGTCTTGAGCGTCGGGTTGCGCATGACCCGGTTGAACGGGATCAGCATCGCGAAAAACCACGTCAGCTCGGCGATCGCGGGGACTTCGGTTTGCAGGACGATCGTTGAGCGCTCCGGGTCGATGCCGGCGGCGAGCCAGTCTTTGACGATCTCGATCGTGTCGGCTCGGATATGTTCCGGCTCAGTCGCGCGGGTGGTGAACGCGTGCATGTTGGCCAGCAGGAAGTAGCAGTCGTAGCCGTCCTGCATCTGCACACGCTTCTCGACCGAGCCGACCCAGTGGCCGAGGTGCAGCCGCCCGGTGGGCGTATCGCCGGTCAGCACGCGGGGCTTGTCTGCGTTGGTTGTCATCGCGGCGAGTCTAGGGGTCGGGCGGTCAGGTGACCGCAAACGCCAGCCCGACGTTCAGGGCGTTGAAGCCGATATGCATGGTGATCGCGACGCCGAGGCTGCCCGTGCGCTCGCGGGCGATGCCGAGCGCGATCGCGAGGACGGCGAGCGTGGGGATCGCCAGCCACGTAGCGCCGGATGAGCCGGGACCCGAGGGGATGTGGAGGAACGTAAAGATCGCCGCGGTGATCAGCAGGCCGGGCCAGCGACCTATAAGCGCGGCCAGCGCCGGCTGCAAGAGTCCGCGGAAGACGACTTCCTCGAAAATCGGCGCGCCGAGGACGGCGCCGGCGAGCACGAGCCACCACCAGGGGTTCGCCGCTCCGGCCTCGACCAACGCGTTCAGTGTGCCGTGCTGGAGCGAGCCGCTGCCGCTATCGGCCAGCAGCCGGGCGATGTTGCCGGCCAGCGCGACCGCCGGGTAGGCAAGCGTGAGCGCAATGAGGCCAACCCAGGCGTGCCGGAACCGGAACTCGACGGACGGTCTCGGCATGAGCTTCCAGCGGATCACGGCATAGCAGGCGATCCAGCCCGCGGCGATCCCGAGGCCATAGATCACACCCGCGGCGACGCCGGCGGCGTCCAGCCCACCTGCGTCGAAGTCCACGCCGAACGCTCTGCTTAGCGGCGCGAGCACGGCGCCGCCGACGAGCTGCGGCAGCAGGAAGACGCCGAAGGCCAGCATCAGCAGAGGCAGCACCGAGGTCGACGCGATGGGATCGCGGCGGCGGTTGGCCCGCTCGAGCGAGCCTGGGCGGACGGCATCGAGCTTCCAGAGCGCGGTCAGCGCGATCAGGCTCAGCGTGAGCCAGACGGCCAGGCCCGTCCACGGGGCGAGCCCGCCAGGGACGGGCGTAGGCTGAGCGCTCTGAGCGGCGCTGGTGCCAGCGGCCGCCGCAAGCAAGGCCGCAACCAGGGCCAGGTGCATGACGGGGTGCATAACGGGGGCGACGCGGCCGGTCCGGCCCGCAACAATCGGGGGCAGCATGAAGACCCTCGCCGACATCATCGCCGTCAAGACCGAGGAAGTGGCGGAGCGGAAGGCTTCGGTGACGATGGCCGAGCTCGAGGCCCAGGTGGCCCAGGCCGACCCGCCACGGAACTTCTTTAGCGCGGTGACCCGGCACACGCCGACGGCGCGGACCGCGGTCATCGCGGAGATCAAGCGCCGCAGCCCGAGCGCGGGCTGGATGCGCGAAGAGTATCGACCGCGGGAAGACGGGACGGATCCGTTTGCGCCGGAGGACATAGCCAGACGGTATCACGCGGCGGGCGCGTCCGCGATCAGCTGCCTGACGGATGGCCCGCACTTCGGCGGCGAACTGGGCTACATCGAGCGCATCAAGGATGCGGTCCCGATCCCGGTGCTGCGCAAAGACTTCATCATCGACACGTGGCAGCTCTGGGAGAGCCGGGCGGCCGGGGCGGACGCGGTGCTGCTGATCGCCGAGTGCCTGACCGAGGGCCTGCTGGTGGACATGCTGATCCTGACCCAGCGGCTCGGGATGACGGCGCTGCTGGAGGTGCACTCGATGGACGACCTGCTGCGGGTCCGGCCGCACGTGGGCTTCCCGCACCCGTCCTACTGCCTCCTGGGGATCAACAACCGCGATCTGAAGACGATGACGGTCGACGTCGCTCAGACGACGCGGCTGGCGGACCTGATCGAAGATCGATCGGTCCTTGTTTCGGAGTCGGGGATCCGGACGCCGGCAGACCTGAGCCGTTTGCGTCAGGCGGGCGTACAGATCGTGCTCGTCGGCGAATCGCTGATGCGCGAGGAGGATCCAGGGGCGGCGCTCGCAGCCCTGCTCACCCCCGAGTTGTAAGAAGGGACCGGGGAGCGTGCCGTTCGGGTGATCCGACCCGGCGGGCGTACGATTCCGCGCGAAGCGGGCGGCCGGCCGCTCGAAGACGCAGACCATGAGGAGTAGATCGATGCAGCCCCGACCTTTCCGATCCAGCCGTGCACCCCTCGGCGCATGCCTCGCGCTGGCCCTGCTCGCAGGCACGCCCACGGCCGCTGCGCAGCTCGCACCCGAGCCGACGGCGGACCAGCCCGTGCGCGATCAGGCGGCGGTGGCCGTCCTGGAGGCCTCGGCCGAGGCGCTGGGCAACCTGACACACCTGAGCTTCCGGATCGACCGGACAATGGAGGTGACAGACGAGCTGGATCCGAAGAACGCGATGCTCACCTCGGTCAAGATCAACGCACGGGGCGCCTACCGGGGGACCAAGCTGGACCCGAATTCGGCGGAGGAGGGCTGGGTGTACCGGCTCGAGGGTTTCGCGGACAACATCGGCCAGCCGGACGCGTTCGAGCTGACCGTGGTCCGCGAGCCCAACGTCGTGACGTGGCTCGACCCGGACGAGGAGACGTTGCACACCGCACGGCCGGTGCTGGCGCGGGGGAACTATGTCAGCGCCGACGACAACCTCGGCGGGCAGTTCTTGTACGCGAAGTCGCCCTGGCAGATCGAGCGGATGGTGGGCACGTCGCTGCAGCTGCTCGGGCCCGTTGAGATCGACGGCGTGACGTGTGACGTGGTGCTGGTCGAGTACCCGCAGCGGTTGCGGACGCTCCCCCACCGCTTCGCGATCGGCCGCGAGGATGGCATCCCGAGGCGGATCACGAGGATCCTGGTCCCGGGCTACGAAGACATCGCCCGGATAACAGAGATCGATGCAGCGACGGGCGTCGATCGTGCGTCGCTCGCGATCGATGCGCCTGCCGGGTGGGCGACGGTGTACGCGCCGGCGTCGCTGGATCCGGATGCGCAGCCGAACGATCCCACGGTGCCGCAGGGTCCCGCGTTCGCGAGCCCGGGCGCGACCGTCGGCGGCCAGGTCGGCGATGTCATCCCGGCCTTCGAGGCCTCAACCATGCTCGGTGAGCCGGTCTCCAGCGAGACGCTGGTCGGCAAGCCGGGCGTGCTGGTGTTCTGGACCAGCTGGGTGCCGGACACGCAGCCGCTTCTCGCGGACCTGGCCACGCTGCAATCCGAGCTGGACGCGGGCACGAACCTGGTCACCTTTACCGTCCGCGAGCGCAATCCGGACAACGCCTTCAACATGCTCGCCGCGGCCGGGCTCGACGACATCACGCTCGTAACGAACAACGGTCAGGGCGCTGTCGTTGGCATGGATGTCCTCCGCACGCCGACGGTCTTCGTGATCAACGCCGATGGCAAGGTGGTGTACCGGAGTGGCGACAGGTACGAAGCGGAGACCACGCTCGGCGAGATCAGGGCGGCGCTCGAGTCGATCGGCGGCGAATAGGCCGCGTTCACCAGCCGATCAGTATCACGCAGATCGAACAAACACGGCTTGCCCATCGGGCAAGCCGCGGCGCTGCGATCGGTTGTTCTGGCTGGCCGGGATCGCGGTCGCAACCGCGCTCGGCTATCCGTGGCGGATGGCGGCCTGCGCCGCCGCGAGGCGGGCGATCGGTACGCGGAAGGGTGAGCAGCTGACGTAGTCGAGCCCGACCCGGTGGCAGAAGTCGACCGAGGACGGGTCGCCGCCGTGCTCGCCGCAGATGCCGACCTTGAGCCCGTCGTTGCCCGCCCGGCCACGCTCCACACCCAGCTCGACGAGCTCTCCGACGCCGGTCTGGTCGAGGCTCTGGAACGGATCGACGTCCAGGATGCCCTTCTCGATGTAGTCCGGCAGGAAGGTGTTCACGTCGTCGCGTGAGTAGCCAAAGGTCAGCTGCGTCAGGTCGTTGGTGCCGAAGCTGAAGAAGTCGGCCTCGGCGGCAACCTCGCCTGCGGTGATCGCCGCGCGGGGGATCTCGATCATGGTGCCGATCTTGATGTCCAGCCGCTTGGTGAAGCCCATCTCCTTCTTGACCTCGGCGAGGGTTTCCTCGGCGGTCTCGCGGAGCATGGCCAGCTCCCGGACCGTGCCCACCAGGGGGATCATGATCTCGGGCATGGCGCGGACCTTCTCGCCAACGCACTCGATGGCGGCCTCGGTGATCGCCCGGACCTGCATGCGCAGGATCTCGGGGTAGGTGACCGCGAGCCGGCAGCCGCGGTGCCCGAGCATCGGGTTGAGCTCGTGGAGCATGGCGACGCGCTGGCGGAGCTTTTCAGCGGGGACGCCCAGCGTGTGGGCCAGGTCGTTGACGGAGGCCTCCTCATGCGGGAGGAACTCGTGCAACGGCGGGTCGAGCAGGCGGATGGTCACCGGCAGGCCGTTCATGGCGCGGAAGAGGCCGATGAAGTCGTCACGCTGGAATGGCAGCAGCTTGGCCAGCGCGTTCTCGCGCTGCTCGAGGGTCTCGGCGACGATCATCTCACGCATCGCACGGATGCGCGGGCCCTCGAAGAACATGTGCTCCGTCCGGCACAGGCCGATGCCCTTGGCCCCGAACTCGCGGGCACGCTGGGCATCGGTGGGCGTGTCGGCGTTGGTGCGTACGCCGAGGGTCGCGAACTTGTCGGCCCAGCGCATGATCTTGGCGAAGTCGCCCGAGAGCTCCGGTGTGATGCTCGGGACCGTGCCGTGGAGCACCTCGCCCGAGGAGCCGTCGATGGAGATCGTGTCGGTCCGTGTGTAGCTCCGGCCGCCGACGGTAAACAAGCCGCCCTTGGCATCGATCTGGATGTCGCCCGCACCTGCGACGCAGCACTTCCCCCAGCCTCGGGCAACGACGGCCGCGTGGCTTGTCATGCCGCCGGTGGAGGTCAGGATGCCGACGGCCGAGTGCATGCCGTCCACGTCCTCGGGGCTGGTCTCCTTGCGGACCAGGATGACCTTCTCGCCGGCGTGGGCGCGCTCGACGGCCTCCTCCGCGGTGAACGCGGGCTTGCCGACCGCCGCACCGGGCGAGGCCGGCAGCCCCTTGGCCAGCACCCGCGCGACGGACTTCTTGGTCTCATCGAATCTCGGCAGCAGCAGCTGCGTCAGGTCGTTCGCGGGGATGCGCAGCAGCGCCTCCTTCTCGTTGATCAGCTTCTCTTTGACCATGTCGCAGGCGATCTTGACCGCGGCGGCGCCGGTACGCTTGCCAGTCCGGGTCTGGAGCATGAAGAGCTTGCCCTGCTCGATGGTGAACTCGATGTCCTGCATGTCCTTGTAGTGCTTCTCGAGCCGTGTCTTGATCTTCATCAGCTGATCGAAGACCTTCTTGTTCCACTTCTTCATCTCGGTAGCGGGCTGTGGCGTGCGGATGCCCGCGACGACGTCCTCACCCTGGGCGTTGATGAGAAACTCGCCGTAGAACTTGTTCTCACCTGTCGACGGGTTCCGCGTGAAGGCGACGCCCGTGCCCGAGGTCTCGCCCATGTTGCCGTAGACCATCGCCTGAACGTTCACAGCCGTGCCGTTGAGCCCGGTGATGCCGCTGATCCGGCGGTAGCTCTTGGCGCGGGGGCTGTCCCAGCTCTTGAAGACGGCCTCGATCGAGAGCTCGAGCTGCTTGAACGGGTTCTGCGGGAAGACGTCGCCGGTGTGTGCCCGGTAGACCTCCTTGTACCGCTCGCAGAGCTCGATCAGCCCCTCCTCCGGTACATCGGTGTCGTCCGCGGCGTGGTAGCGGGTCTTGATCTCCGCGAAGGCGTCCTCGAAGTGCTCGTGCTCGATGTCCATGACGACATCGCCGAACATGTTGATCAGCCGGCGGTAGGCGTCGTAAGCGAAGCGGCGGTTGCCGGTTGCCTCTGCGAGCGCGTGCACGCTCTGATCGGTCAGGCCGAGGTTCAGCACCGTGTCCATCATGCCAGGCATGCTGACCGCGGCGCCCGATCGGACGGAAACCAGCAGCGGGTTCTTCGCGTCACCGAACTTCTTGCCCATCTCTTTCTCGAGCACGGCCATGCCGCGGGCGACCTCGTTCATCAGGCCGTGCGGCATGCGCTTGCCGCCCTCGTTGTAGCGTGCGCAGGTGTCGGTGGTGATCGTCATGCCGGGCGGGACAGGCAGGCCGATCGATGTCATGTCGGCGAGGTTCGCGCCCTTGCCGCCGAGCAGCACCTTCATCGTCGCGTTGCCGTCGGTGCGGCCCTTGCCGAACGAGTAGACCATCTTCGCGCTCTTGGCAGGTTTCTTGGCGACCTTCCGTCCGCTGGCGCGCTTTACGCGGCCCGCGGACTTGCTGCCGGGCTTCTTCGCCGCGGACTTCTTGCTCGGCGCTTTCTTGGCCGACCGCTTCTTCGCCGACGATTTCTTGACGGCGGATTTCTTGGAAGTCTTCTTCTTGCTCGCGGCCTTCTTGCCGGCGGTCTTCTTCGCCATCGCGGGGTCTTCCTCGGTTGGCCGCGGGAACGGTGCGGCGTGTGGTGAGCGGTCGGAGTCGGCGGACTCGTGCGGCGGTCGCGCGCTGACAACTGTGACAGAACAGTGGAATCGCTGGAGGTTGGCGGCAGGGCCGACCCGAAGCGGGCCGCGACGCGTCCCTCTCCTGCCTCGGGGGGCAAGTCTAGCCGCGGGTCGAGGGCGTTCGAGCCAGCCAGCAGCGATAGCATGTGTCGTGCTGCCCCAGGCGACGACTACCTGCCCAAGCCCGACGCCGATCCGGCACGACCGAACGCCCATCCACACCATCCGACGCTGGCCCGCGGATGTGACGCTCGCGGCGATACTGGCGGGCGACCCAGCCGGCCGGACGCGGTGGAGCCTGCTCGCCAACCCGACCGCGATCGAGCGGCATCCGACGCTCGATGCCGCCCTCGCCCGCATCACCGAGGCGCAGACCCGCCCTGGCACGGACGAACCGTCCGGGTTCGGTCCGGGCTGGATCGTCAGCATCCCTTACGCCGTGGGCCACGCGATCGAGCCCAGCGCATCCGTCAACGCACGTCGCGGGTCTTGTATACAGCCAGAGCCCATCCGGCTTGCGCGGGTCGAGCGCGGCTACATCCATGACAATCGGCACACCAACGGTGACAACACCCGGGCCGGTTCGTGGACGGCATTCGGCGAGCCAGGGCCGATGCCGCAGGCCGAATCGGACGCCCGCTGTTCGCTGGGCGCCTGCCAAGGCCTCGACCGCCGCGCGGCGTACGAGGCGGGTGTCGAGCGATGCGTCGGGCTCATCCGCGCCGGCGATGCGTTCCAGATCAGCCTGGCGCATCGGCTGAGCGCCGCCTTGAACGGCTCGCCCCGCGCGCTCTTCGCGGATCTCGCCGAGCGCCTCCGCCCTTGGCACGGCTGCTATCTCGAAGACGGGCGGTGGGCGATGGCGTCGGCGAGCCCGGAGCTGTTCCTCGAGGCCGATGCGCGGGGCAGGGTCGTGACCCGGCCGATGAAGGGCACGCGCTCCGGCGACGACCCGACGCTCGGGCTCAGCCCGAAGGACGCGGCCGAGCTGGCGATGATCGTTGACCTCATGCGGAACGACCTGGGCCGGGTGTGCGCGTTCGGTTCCGTACGCGTCCGCGATGCACGGTCGATCGAGCCGCACGGCGGCGAAGGTCCGAGCACGCCCAGCGTCTGGCAGGGCGTGGCGACCATCGATGGCCGCCTACGCGAAGGCGTCGGCCTCGGTGAGCTGTTCGCCGCGGCGTTCCCGCCCGGCTCTGTGACCGGGGCACCCAAGATCCGGGCCATGCAGATCATCGATGAGCTCGAGCCGGCGCTGGGTTTCGAAGGTCCGATGCGGCGACGAGGCGCCTACTGCGGGTGCGCCGGCTTCGTCGGGGATGACGGCGCCGTCGTGCTCAACGTCGCGATCCGGAGCGCGATCATTGAAGACGGCCTCTGCCATTACCCGGTCGGCGCGGGGATCGTCGCCGACTCCAACCCGGCCGAGGAGTGGCACGAAACGCTCGTGAAGGCTTCGGCGTTCCTCGGTCTGTGCCGGGGCGAGGGGGCGTGCCCGTGAGCGTGGGACCGCGGCTCCGCACCGATGTCGTCGATGTGTACGTCTTCCGCCGTACGCCCGAGGTTGAGCTGCTCCAGCTGCGCCGCGCGGCCGAACCGTTCGCAGGCGCGTGGCACCCGATTATGGGCCACGTCGAGCCCGGCGAGACCGCGGTACAGACCGCCGCGCGCGAGCTGGGCGAGGAAGTCGGGCTTGCGGCCGGCACCGCCGCGGTGCTGGGCGCGTGGCAACTCGAACAGACGCACCCCTTCTTCTTGGCCGACCGCGACGAGATCGTCCTCAGCCCACGGTTCGTCGTCGAGGCCGAGGCGGGCTTCCAGCCGTTGCTCAACGATGAGCACGATGCGCATCGATGGATTCCGATCGCCGAGGCGCCCCGGGCCTTCATCTGGCCCGGTCAGCGGCACGCGATCCGCGAGCTGGCCGAGACGGTCTTGCCCGGCGGCGACAGCGCAGCGGCGCTCAGCCTGCTCGGCGCGGCGGGCGCGTTCGCCCGGCCGCAGGCCTGAACCGATCGGCAGCGCGCCACGGCGCAACGATGCGCGCATCGCCGCCCAGCCTCGCCATCGCGTCGAGCATCGGTCCGGGCGAGAGCGTACCGATGATGAGCAGATCTGCCCGTACAGGTTCGGAGACCGCATTCAGATCCGCCGCATGGATCGCACGCTCGATTTCTTCGACGTGCTTACCGGGTTCGATGATCGCCGCGGACAGTCCGCCGAATGGGGCGAGCGCTTCGAGCGCCGCCGCATGGCCCGTGAATCGGTCCCAGAACGGGTCATCCAGGGGTGTCCGCTCCTGACGGTCGATCGAGGCGGCCAGCGTGCGATTCGCCTGATCGAACGCGTCCTCGACGCGCTCCCGAACCGCGATCGCCCCGTAGCGCGCGAGCATCGCTGCGAGCGACGACTCGTACACGTGTTCCGGGGCGTAGCGGCGGAGCAGCCAGCCGTTATTCCGCACGAGCCGAAAGAGGATCGCAGCGAAGTCGCGGTTCGAAGCGACCTTGCGGTGCATCACGCGGAATGCGGGCTCGAAGACGGACACCCAGCCCCCGGCGATCAGCCGCGCCATCAGGTCCGACTCTTCCACGTAGTAGCCGAACGCGGCGTCGTAGCCTCCCAGCTCCCGGAAGACACGCGCGCGGACGGCCATGCCACAGCCGACGGGCACCTCCGGGAGCCCGCCGCGCTCACGCGAACCATCGGGCAGTGTGATATCTGCAGCGATCACCGCCGCAGCCTCCGGCGCCCGGGTCAGCGCAGCAAGAAAGCCCGTATCGAGCGGGTGCGAGTCGTCGTCGAGCATGACGAGCCAGTCTGAGCGCGGGTCGGCCTGTTCGGCGGCCGCGTTGCGCGCGGCGGCCCCACGGTTGGCTTCGAGCCGGATCACCCGGGCAGGGACCACGCCATGTTCATCGGGCCGCACGGGCGCTTTAGAGGCGTTGTCCGCGACGATGATCTCAGCGCCTTCAACCTCGGCATGATCACCGAGGGCACGGATCCGATCGATGGTCTGCGCGAGTTCAAGATGCCGATCCCGTGTCGGGATGATGTAGCTGATCACGAGGCGAGTCTCGCGGGCTTGCCTGCCGTGTCGTATCCGAGCGTACTCATCATGCCAGCGGCCACTTCGAGAAAATACGCGTAGTCATCCGGGGTGAACCAGTGCACCCAGTCACCCCTGACGCCCTTCCGGAAGAAGCTGGTGGCATCTTCCTGCCCCCGGGCACGGCCGCCGGAGAGCGTCTCGAACGAGGCGGCCGCCACGCAGTCGCGGGCGCTCTGTTCGGATACGTCTACCAATGGACCAGCCACAAAACGCAGCAGGCGCATCGCCTCCACTTCAGGCTGCTCCAGCAAGTCCTCGTATCGGACACGGATCGAGCCCGGGAACTCGTGCTGCGCGTTCAGGAACGCACGGTTGGTCTCTATCCAGATGCGCGTCGCTACTTCAAGCACGTACGGCGGGATGCGTCGCTCGCGGAGCCATCGCCTCGCCTGCTCGGGCGATTCCGCGGACGGGCTCGCACCGGGCGGCACCGAGGCGGCGATGTTGAGCTGATGCGCCGCGGCGCTTGCTACCACATCACGACCGTCGCGGACGAGGTGGGCGCACCGCAGGCCGCCGTACTCCGCAAGGCCACGAACCGCTACATCTGCCGTGCCCCTGAACGGAGTGAACTTCTCACCGTAGACCCGTGCACCGGTCTGGCGGGCGTAGGCTCGCGCCACACCGTCCCAGAGCTCGAACGTCAGCCGTTTGGTGAAGGCTTGTCCGGCCAGCGGAGGCTGCTTGTGGCGTGTGAGCTGACGTGCCATCTCGTCCAAGCTGATGTGCGTGCCGGTTGGATTCGTCGGATTGTGATACAAACCGAACGGGCTTGACTCTCCGCAGCACAGAGACGGGTGCGCTGAGATCAGCCGTTGAACCCAGGTCGTTCCGCTCTTGGGGCAGGCATAGACAACGAAAGAAACCCTGGAAGCGATGCCGGTCACGAGGCGCGCCTCACCGAAGCCTGGGCATCGAGCTCGTCCGCCGGAGCGAACGCGACGTTGGCGCGGTGGAGCTGGGCCGCGTTGCGACGGAGGTCGGTCGCGGAGACCGGCAGGTTGCCGAATCGGCGCGCCTGCGCGGCGGCTGCTACGGCACCGAGAAACGTAGCAGCAAGCATTGACCCACCGGCGTGGAGCGTCAACGTAGCTGCGGCGAGCAACGCGTCGCCACACCCGAGGGCATCGATAGCGGCCGGCGCGAGGGACGGCACGTGGTCCGCCTTGAGCCGTGTCGCGTACGTGTCGTCCGCGATGGTGCCCGCTGGCAACGGCTCGAAGCCGATCGCACCGTCGGCGCCCATGGTCACGATCGCCCGACCGATCGATCCGCCCTGGAGGAGCTGCGCCGCAACGGCGGGGAGCGCCTCGTCGTGGACGTGCATCGAGGCCCGCAGCTCATGCTCGCTGGGCGTGACAAGATCGATGTCGCGGAACGCAAGCAGGTCGCCCCGCGGCCCGCTGACGTCGCCTGCGATAAGCGGGCAGCCCGGGCGCAGGGCCGAGATCAGCTTGCGTGTCGCCGTACGGGTCAGCAGGCCGAGGCCGAAGTTCGTCAGGATCGCGGCGTCCGCTCTACCCGCGGCGATCGCCAGGCCGATCAGCGCATCCCGCTCGCCCGCGTCGAGGACGTAGGGCTCGACGTGATCGACCCTCATGACCTTCTGCCCGCCGACCACGTAGCGCTGCTTTTCCGGGATCGCGTTTGAAACCGGCAACCAGAGCACCTCGACGCCGTCGGCACGGAGGCGCCGGACAAACGCATCCGCCTTCTCGCTCTCGGGCAGCGCGGTCACGAGCGTGGCCGAACCGCCCATCGAAGCGATGTGTCGGGCGATGACCGCCGCCCCGCCGTCGTACCGGCGCGTCTCGAGCGGGCGCAGGGCCATCACTGGGCTTTCGCTGGCCACTTCTGGACGATCACACAAGACGTAGCTGTCGATAATCGGCTCGCCGACGATGGTAACCCGAACGCCACGGAATCTGTCGACGACGCCGCTGAGCGTGTTGTCGCTGAGCGCCGGGTCGCGGAGCAGCCCGCAAAGACGGGCGTGGAACGGATCCGTCGACTGCTCGAGCGAGCCGATGAGCGCGGTGGAGCTGAATACAACATCACCCGAACTGAATACGATCCGTCCGCCGGCCGCTTCAACGGCTTCACGCTCGGCCTGGAACCGCGGATCACCGTTCGACTCGTACTCTCGGCCCTTGATGTAGACATCGGGCGCCAGCTCACGCAGCAGCTCAAGGGCGGTCGGACGTTCATCGATGCAGACCCAGTCGACCAAGTCGAGTGCAGCGAGGTTCTCCGCGCGGAGCTCTTGGGGGATCAGCGGCCGGCCTTGACCCTTGCTGATCTGAGCATCACCCGTAACCGAGACAACCAGTTCATCACCCATCGCCTTGGCCTGGCGGAGGTGCCTGATGTGACCGGGGTGGACGATGTCGAAGCAGCCGTGGCAGACTACGACGGTCCGCCCGGCCTCGCGTGCCGCACGGCGTCGATCAAGCAGCTGCGCATGCGTGACGATCTTTTGAGAGACATCACACGCCGAGCTCGGCCGATCATCCGGGGGCATCACAAGGCAATCGGACACAGTGACCCAACAGGTGCAGAAGCTGAAGGGCTTCGGCCGATCTGACTGACGATGTCGAAATCTAGCACGATACGGCAGGGTGCCGCGAGGGCCCGCGCCGCTTACAAGATGCTTACAGCACGAGGCCACCCACCCCTGAGCGAAGAGCTCAGCGCATGGGAGTCGGATCATCGCGAGATCGCCGACAATGGCGCCTCCGCCGCACGCGACGCTGCGCGGTCGATGATCCAGCAGCACGCGGCACAGCTCGCGGCCTCACCGGCACCGATCGTGCTCGAGGGGGTCGATCCGCCGTGGCTGCTCCTTGAGCTCGCCGAGGCCACGCCCCGCTCACCGACGGGCTATCAGCCGGGCATCCGCGTCGTCCAGGCGGACGCTGCCGAGTTCTTCAGCGGCTGCGCCCGGGCCAACCTCACACCGCTGCTCGCCGACACACGCATCGAATGGTTCATCGGTACTGATGCCGGCCAGCGCCTCAGGCTCGCCATGGATGCTGAGACAGACCAGCTCTCGCAGAGCGTGATTACGGTGCCGACGATCGGCACAAGAGTACGGCCCGATGTGGCGACGATCTGCCAGCAGGCCGCGACCCGCCAGCAGCAGCGTCACATCGCACATTCCGAGCGGGCCAAGCTGCGCGATACCGACATCCCGAATCGGCAACGGCTCAAGAGGCTGACATCATCCGACGCCGATGAGCCGCGCCGCGTCGCGCTGATCGCCAGCCGGTTTACTGCCGTGCTGCGGCCGCAGATCGAGGACCTCGCCGAGGCGTTCCGCCGCGCGGGCTGGCAGACAAGGCTGATCTCCGAAACAGACGATCACCGCAGGCTTGCACCGAACGCATACAGCGAGGTCTTCGATGTCTTTGATCCGGATCTGATCATCGCGACAAACTACACACGCCAAGACATCGTCACCCGAGTTCTCGGAGGAACGCCTCTGCCGTGTGGCGTTCCATGGGTGACATGGATCCAGGATGCGATGCCGCACCTGCTCGGGCCACGCGTGGGCTCCAGCCTCGGCCCGCTTGACTTCGCCATCGGGCATATCAGCCGGACGATGACCGAAACCCGTGGCTTCTCACGCGAACAAGTGCTCACCGCCCCGATGTTCACAAGCGATACCAAATTCACTCCGCCCATCGAAGCGCATGAATGCGATCGCTGCGAGGTTGCGGCCTTCACAAATCACAGCGAAACCCCAGAATCCATGCGGAACAGGCTTATCCAAGAATCATCGAACACACCCCAGCTGCACGCTGTCGTGGCAGATCTTGCCTCGGCGGCACTCGAGCTGGCGGAGCGACCGTACAACACGTTCCACGCCGGCTACGAAGCCCGGCGAGTGGTTCAGAATGTCATACCGACTGCAAAGGCTTCTACTGTTGAAAACCTTGCCATCACAGTCGTGCGCCCGCTGATCGACCGGGTGCAGCGTCACCGCGTGCTCGGCTGGGCCCGCGAGATCTGCCAACGCCGAGGCTGGACCATGCGTGTGCACGGCAAAGGCTGGCTTGAGCACCCCACGCTCGCTGATGTCGCAGCCGGTGAGTTGGCACACGGCGAGCCGCTCGCCCGGGCCTACCACGGTGCAGGGTTGACGCTGCACGTGAGCAGCACCGCGATCATGCATCAGCGCCTGATCGAGTGCGCATTCGCCGGCGGGCTCCCCTGTGCCGGCGCGACCTACGCATCAGTCCGCTTCGCCCAGTCGCGCATCATCAAGCGATTGCTCGCTGACCACGCGCACCTCGGGAGACCCGCTATCCGTCCGCAGGGGCCCGGACTGCCGGCCGAGCCCGTTCGCGTATTCGATCGAGCTGTCAGCCCGCTGGCCGATCGCAACGGTGCGCTGAGCACTCTCATCGGCTGGCCCGACGAACAGACGACGGCCGTGCCCGATATCGACCCCGCCAGCTGCAAAGACTCCGCGGACGAGGCCGATCTCGATGCGATGATCGGGCTGGTCGAACTCGGGTTTTCAGACAGCGCCGGGCTCGAAGCGCTGATCGAACGTGCCAACGCCGATCCAGCTTGGCGAGCCGAGCACTCCCGACGCATCGCAGACAGGGCCCGCAAATCCTGCACGCACGCTTCACTCGTCCGGCGGATCGAATCGGCCTACGCCTCGCTGAGCGCGACCGGACGCGCCTCTGCCTGAGCCGACGCGTCGCCGATCACATCTTCGGTATAGATACGGGCGACGTGCACACCCGCAGCGCGCAGCGGTGCCGTGCGGTCCCAGAGAACCGATTCCCAGTTATCCGAAGAGAGGATCACACCGTCGGGCCGGAGTTCAGCTATCGCACGATCGACCGGCACCACCGGCAGGCCAAAAAGCATGCCCGTCGCGGGCGGATCATCATCGATCACACCGACGATCGGGATGCTCGGATCATCGAAAGCCCCTCGCCGTCGCTGCGTGTGCGGACCGGCGCCGAAGACCGCGATGCGTGAGCAACCACGCAGCAGAAGCCGACGCGCGTGCGGAATGAGCTCATCCCTGCAGTCCCCTGTGTCGCTCCGGACCACCGTCACGCCGCCGGGCACGCCTTCCGGCACACAGCAGCCCGCGGGCACAAAGACCGCATCGTCACCAGCCTCGAACGCGCCGATACCAACCGAGCGACAGCCCGCCTCCTCGAGCCACGACCGCGCCCATGCAGCCTCATCTTCGGCGTCGGGCGTCGCGCCGTCCGCCCAACGCCACGGCTCGAGCGGCGTCAGACCCGCAGCGCTCGGGCGGCTGTTGGACGTCGAGTTGCCGAGGGGCCGGCCCATGACCTCGCGTAGCAGCGCCGCCGTCTCGGCCGCGAGCTGCTCGATCGTCCGCACACTGGTGACCCGTCGATGCGCCTCGGCGCCGATCGCCGCGATCCTCGCGCGGTCTTGCGCGAGCCATGCGAGCCGCTCGGCCATCCCAACCGGGTCACCTACATCAGCGAGCAGGCCGGACACCCCATCCTCGACATACGCCGCCACCCCGCTCTCGGTCCGTGTCATCGCCGGGACCACACCGAACGCCATCGCGCCGAGTATCGACATGCACGTGCCCTCGGCGTCGCTCATCAGCACACTCGCGTCGATGCCCTCATAGAACGCTAAGACCTCGTCCTCGGTCAGCCAGCCGTGGAACACAACCTCCACGCCCGCCATCGGCTCGGACGCCAGTGCCCGGCGCAGCGCCGGCAGAGCCGCGCCCTCACCGACGATGTGCAGCCGCGCCTGCACCCCACGCCGCGACAGCTCACGCGCCAGCGGAACCAGGTCCATCACCCGTTTCTGAGGCTGGACGACCCTGCCGACATATGCCAGCTCCAGCGGACCCTGCATGGGCACCGGCCTAGGAATTGGCGACGAAGGTACACCTCGAATGACGGTCGCGAACGGCCGATCGCCCGCCAGAGGCTGAAGCCACGCAGCGATGGCCTCGCTGCCTGCGATCGCCCCGTCCCACTCGCGGTGCAGCAGCATCTCGCGGTAGTACCCGTCGTCCGTAAGCCCGGAGCCCACGCACCTTACGCCCGTGAACCGCAGCTGCTGCGCAACCATCCAAGCCGGGTCGCCGTGGTTCGGGATCAGGATCTCGGGCTCGAGCCGCTCGACAGCGCGGCGGACATGCTCGAGGATCCGGTGCATCGGCTCGGTGCGGTCCACGACGCACAGGTCGGTCTGCGCGTCGAGCAGGCGCTCGGCCTTGTGCGCGTTCGGGCTGTCCCACGCGACCAGAAGCGTGCGATGGTCGAAGCCGTGGGACGGGTCTTCGACAAATGCCCGCCCGAGCCGCTGCGACGCCGAAGTGACACCCCCCAGCGGCGTGTCGTCGAACGTCACGATGCTGACCACACGCGTCCTGCCCTCGGCCCTCGGCACGGGCTTGGGCAGGCGCTCGACGCGTGGGACCGGCCGCGGCTCGTCCGACGCCGGACGATCCAGCAGGCAGCGGAGCGCATCGGCGACGAGGTCCGCCGAGGGTGTGCCTTCGGCCGAGGCGTCGAGCCAACGCAGGCTTTCGTCTTGCCGCCGGAGCTGCTCGGCCGTCGGCCGCGCTAGCTGCCTGAGCAGCCGATCGGGGGCATCGACCCACCGTTGGAGCCCGCTCGGCGGACCCGGGATCGCAGAAGCGGGGCCTTCCGATCGACCCTCAACAGGCTGCCAGACCCAAGCCGCCGCGTGCCAGAGCGGCGAGGACGAGGCGTGCAGCACCGCCGTCGGACGCCCGGCACGCATCGATTCCAGCATCAGCGTCGACGGCGTCGTTACCACCGCCGAGACCGAGGCGAGGACCTCTCGCAGCGATCGGCGGTCGCTCGTCACACCGAGCGCATCATCCAGCCCATCGGTCAGACGCCACAGAAGCGGTACGCGGGCCCATTCGGCGGCTTCGCGTAGCTCGACCAGCGCTTGCAGCAACGCCGATCGCCCCCCCGCGTCGAACGCGGGCGTGTTGGCCGTCGCTACGAGCACACGCGGGCCGTCGGGCAGCGGCAGAGGCTCAGGGAACGCCGCATCCACACGCGGAAGACCCGTCGCTACGGCATCGTTGCCCATCGCCCGCAGTACGCGCACATCGCTCAGCCCCCCGGCTAGCACGAGGTCGACCGGCGCGGGCCGAAGAAAGCTCTCGGGCGCCCGCGGATTGTCGAACGTGTTTCGTGCCTCAGTCAGGCCGTCGAGGAGCAGCGCCGTGCGTGCGCCGATGCTGGTCGCCTCGCGCAGCGCCCGCAGGCACCTTGGTGCGATCAGGTCCGTCACCACAACAGCGCGTGTACGGCTCGGGACATCGGGCGTCACGAACGGCTCATCGCTTCGCGCCAGCGACAGACCCTGCGCTGCGAGAGCCTCGGCCAGCCCCGGCGCGTGATCGCACCGCTGGTCCGCCTGCACCAGCAGGATGTCCGAACATTCGGCCATAAGTTCGAGGTATCGGCCGGTTCAGACTCCGGGGGCCATAATGAACGCCTCGGTCGAGAACAGCCGAATAGAAACGAATAGATCGATGCAGCCGACCATGGAAGACCCCACTCCGCCGCCACCGCCGGTCCTGATCCCGCTCCCGAGCGGTCTGGCCATCAGCGGGATCCTGCTGTTCACGCAGCGGCTCGCGTCCGTCCTTGCGGAGCATGACGGGCGTGTCGCGGTCCTCCTCCAGCGTCCCGAGCCCGGTACCCGCGAACTCGCGGTCGACTTCGGACCCCGTGTCGAGATAATCGACCTACGCAGCGTCGCCGGGCCAGCCGAGCCGGGCTACGACCCCTGGCAGACCGTCCGCGCGTGCCGCGACGCGGTGACGACCATGGCGCAGGCCGAGCCCGTGGCGCTGCTGCTCGGCCAGCACGAGAGCGTGTTCGCCGCGGGCGCTGCACTGGCACAGACCCTGCCCGAGCTCGTAAGGCCTGTGGGCATCGCCCACAGCGACCATGCCTACGACTTGACCCTCCTCGGCCGCTATGAGCCGATGCTCCACGGGTTCATCGCCGTGAGCGAGCACCTCAAGCGGCGTCTGAAACAGACGCTGCCCCAACACCGCGCCGACGACATCGCACAGATCGCCTACGGCGTACCGATCCCGGACCGGATCGCCGACCGACAGCCGCTGAGCGGACGCCCGCTGCGCATCCTCTACAACGGACGCTTCGAGCACAGGCAGAAGCGCGTTCTGGCGTTGCCGATGCTCGCGGGTGAGCTTTCACGCCGCGGCATCGAGCACGAGATGACCCTCGTCGGCGACGGTCCCGCACGAGACGAACTGGAGCGGGCCTGCAGCACCATCCCGAGCGTCACCGTCCGGCCCGCAGCCGAACCGAAGGACGTCGCCAAGCTGCTCGATGCACATGACGCCGCCGTACTGCCCTCGCGATACGAGGGCCTCAGCGTCGCGATGCTCGAGGCCCTCGCCCACGGCTGCATCCCGGTGTGCGCGCCGAGTGAATCCGGGACAGCCGAAGCCATCACGCCGGGTATCACCGGGGAGATCGCCCGCGTCGCGCCGGATCAAGATGAACGCGCCGCGGCGATGGCGCTGGCCGACGCGATCGATGCCCTCCGACGGCGGGACCTGATCGAGATGGCCCGGCGGTGCCGACGCGAGGCGGAAGCACGGTTCTCACTTCAAGCCCACACCCGCGCCTGGTGCGAGGCGCTCACGCGCATCAGCGGCCAGCCCCCGAGGCCTTGGCCGATCGACCGCGCCTGCGCGCTCGCCGGCGACGCGGCAGCAGAGCAGCAGTTCCCCCGCGCGCGGCTCGCGGCCCTGCTCGAGGGCTTCGCCGGCCAGCCAATCGCCGTCCACGGCTCGGGACGCTTCGCGCAGCGGATGGCCGACCTGCTGTGCGAGGCGACGATCGCTGCCGTCGCCGATGACGACCGTCAACGCCACGGCGCACGGTTCTTCGGCTGCACCATCACCGGACCCGAGGCCGTTGGCAAGGTCGGCGTCCGCGATGTGATCATCCTGTCGGCGATGCACGAATCCGACATCTGGGCCCGGCGGTCGGTCTACGAGTCGCAGGGAATCACCGTCCACAGGCTTCACGCCGCGGACGAACCGGCTCTGCCATCACCCGCCTGATCGAACGCTTCCACAAATCCCGCCGCCCAGCACGCCCGCTTGAGCCCTCGGAAGCGCGACCACAGCCGCTGCGGCTCCGAGTGGTCCGAGCCGCCGGGTGTGCCATCAAGCGCGAGGAACGCGGCGAGCTCAGCCCCATCGATCGGCTGTGATCGCGCCTCGGCAACGGACGAAGGTTCGAGGATATCTCTGCCGAAGACATCGCGGGCGAACGCCGGCGCAGTCTGCGCGTAGCGATACGCCGACCGCCCGAGCGCCCGCTCGCGCGCCAGCAGCCCCTCCGCAGTGAAACGATGGTCATGCAACGCGACGGCGCGCGGCAGGAAGCGGACGGCCAGGCCGATCGCTGCAAGCCGGTGGCCGAGCTCGATGTCGTCGTAGCCGTAGATATCGGGCATCGCCGTAAAGCCGCCGACCGCCCGCGCGTGATCGAGACGCACCGAGAAGTTTAGCCCGAAGAGGTGCCGGCAACCCCAGTCGCGCTCGCTATCGCGCTCGACCAGCATCCTGTCGTAGAAGAAGACCCATGACGATTCGGCGACGAGGCGATCAATCATGGTCGGCACCTCGACGCGTGCGAAGGGCGAAAAGCCGACGAACGCGGCGCCCCCACCGTCGCGGCCGATCGCGCGGCGGTGGGCCTCGAGAAACCCCGGCGCGGGCAGGACATCGTCGTTCAGCGAGACGAGCGCATCACCCCGGAGCGTCGGCAGAAGCCGGTGCCGGGTCATGATGTATCCCTCTCGGGGCATGCGTTCGAGGCGGAGCGTGCAGCCGCGGGCGGCGAAAGCCTCGGTCGCCTTGGCCTCGGACGCGGGGTCCGCGCCGTCGAACCCGATCACGACCTCGTCGCCGGGCTGCCAGCTCTGCGTCGCGAGCGCGCACAGACAGGCTGCCAGCTTGTCCGCACGGCGGCGGGTCGGGATCAGCACGCTCAGAGTCGGTCTTCGCTCCATCGGAGCGGTTATCGGCCGGACCAATGGAGCGACTCTCGGACAGCTTCCGAGAAAACCTGCCCAAGCCGGGCTCCGCAACGACCGATAGCCCACGCATCGCCCTGTCACGCCCGGAGCCCGGCATGTTCCAGAAGAACCGCATCCTCGAAGTACGCCCGATCGGACGAGGCGCCGGCGGCGGTCGCGCTTGGATCGACGGGCTAGCTCCCAGGGATCCGTCGCGGGGGCGCGGCGGACGCGAGCGGCGCCGGCACCCGCGCTGGCCGATCGCACGGGCGTGCAAGGTGCTGCCCGCCGGGACCGCCCGGTATGAGCCGGCAACAACGGCCGACGTCTCCGCCGGCGGGGCGCGGCTCTTCATCGATACGCAACGTGCGTTCGCGGTCGGCGACCCGGTCGAGCTGGCCGTCGCCTGGGATGCGCAGCCCACGCTCAGATCGGGCGAGACCGTCGCGGCCCGGGTGGTGCGCGTCGATATGTTCGACGATGCGGAACGGTACGCGATCGCGGTCGAATTCGACCGCCCCGTCGCGCTGGCGTCGGTCATCGACGTCCGCGACGCGGCCTGATCGCGGCCCCGCACCCGCCTGATCCCAGTCCAGTCGGGCGAATCCGACCGGCCTCCTATCATTGATGGACGACGCACCGCGCTCAGGAGGCACCGATGCTCTGGCAGCCATCGCTGCACGATCGATACACACACGCCGACAGCGAGGCACTCGCTGCCGACATCGCTGCGCGCCGGGCCGAGCTCGGCGACCGGCTGGTCATCCTGGGCCACCACTATCAGACCGATGCCGTCATCCGCCACGCCGACCTGATCGGCGACAGCCTCAAGCTCAGCCAGCTTGCCGCAAAAGTGACCGACGAGCAACCGGTCGAGCACATCATCTTCTGCGGCGTGCACTTCATGGCCGAGACCGCGGACATGCTTACGCCCGAGCATGTCTCGGTCAGCCTGCCCGATCTTTCGGCCGGCTGCTCGATGGCCGACATGGCCCAGATCGACGACTGCATCGAGGCGTGGGACGCGATCCACAGTGCGCTGAACTCAAACGGGTTCGACGGACGCGTGATCCCGATCACCTACGTCAACTCATCGGCCGCGATCAAGGCCTTTGTCGGCGCTCGCGGCGGGGCCTGCTGCACCAGCTCCAACGCAGACCGCGTCTTCGCATGGGCCGCCGCAGGAGGCGACACACCGAAGCGCCCCGGCGAAGCGATCAAGATCCTCTTTCTGCCCGATCAGCACCTCGGGCGGAACACCGCACACGGCTTCGGGATCAACGTAACCAGCGGGGCTGTGCTCTACGACCCCGTGCTCGCGCGGCGGGGGGACGAGCTCGGCGGGACCACCGCCGAACGACTCCGCGACGCCGACGTCATCCTCTGGGCGGGCCACTGCTCGGTGCACAAGCTCTTCCGACCCGAGCACATCGACGAGCTCCGCTCCCAGACGCCCGAGCCCGGCCGGAAGCCATGGACCGTCCTCGTCCACCCCGAGTGCGCGAAAGAGGTCGTCGACAAGGCCGACCTGGCAGGGTCGACCGAGTTCATCTTGGACACGATCCGCTCGGCCGAGCCCGGCACGCGCTGGGCCGTGGGCACCGAGCACAACCTCGTCAACAGGCTCCGACAGGAAGCCGCGGCGCGGGGCGTCGAAGTGCGGATCCTGTCCGACTGCCAGTGCCTGTGCACCACGATGTACCGCATCGACGAGCCGCACCTGCTCTGGACGCTCGACATGCTGTGCGGCATCAGCCCGAGCGGCAAACGCCGCGAGCCCCAGACGCCCAACCGCATCCGCGTGGACGATGAGACCCGTCGGGATGCCCTGCTCGCGCTGGATCGGATGCTGGCGCACACAGCAGCAGCGGTCCACGCGGACTAAGGTGGCACTCGACGCTCTGCGGAGACGTGTGGAGGTGCCTACTGCCTGAGCGTGCCGTCGGTCGTGCCCGCGTGGGTCAGCTTCAACTCGGTGACAGAGTTGGCCGGGTGGGCCCCGCCGATCGGCTGCTCTGCCGAAAGAGGCTCCTCCCCGGCGAGAGGCTTCTCCGCGGCGATCCGCATCAGCCTGCCGGGCTTGAACTTGATCGTGTTCTTGGCCGGGACGCTCACGCGTTCGAGCGTCCGCGGGTTCTGTGCAACACGGGCCTGGCGGGACTTGATCTCGAAAACGCCGAAGTCGCGAAACTCAAGGCGGTTGCCCTCGCCGAGCTCGTGGACGATCTCGTCGAGGAAGTGCTGGACAATGTTCTTGGCCGTCACGCGCGTCTCGCCCGTCTGGTCGGCGATGCGATCGATAAGGTCCTTCTTGGTGATGGTCCGCGTGATGGATTTCTCGTCGCCGCTCATCGGTCCGCGTGCTCCGTGATCCGGGTGCCGGTTGTAGCTGTCCCACCAGAGGCCGACCGATCCAAGGAACCCGGATCCGACTGTCGCGACGGGACTACCCAGCGTAGCACCCCGGGCCCGCCGGTGAAAGCCTCCATCCACCAGCGGCCCCGCACCGCCATGATCCATCGCCTCATGGGTGGACATTCGCAGCCCGATCACGTCCGATCAGCGACCAGGAGTAAGTGGCACGTGATCAGTGCCGGATCACCAGACCCGCGAACAGACCGGCGACAGCGCCGTCGTACTCGCCGTCGTCGCTCTCGAGCGAGGTCGTCCGGAGGCGATAGCCGATCTGGGCGCCCACGTTGTGCACGGGCCGATAGCCCAGGGCGACCATGATGTCGGTGCTCCGCGAGGAGACGCCGTTGATCTCGGGCAGCCCGCCGACGGTAACCTCGCCCTTGACGCGGAAGGCGTCGTCGATCTCGATGGCGTAGCGCAGCCCCGCCAGCGGCTGGGCGGTGGTGATGCTCAGGTCCGCGGCCCCGGTCGTGGCGCCGACGCCGGTGACTTCCAAGTCGAAGTCGTAGAGCCGGACGCCGCCGATCGCCTCGAGCCGGGCCGCGACGCGCGACCGCCGGCCCTCGGGCCGCTCCGGGCGGTACTCGTGCAGCCGCCAGCCCAGCCGCAGGTCCGCGGTGTTGAGGCTGAAGTCGGTGTCGACCGTCGCGCCCGCGCCGAACGTCTGCGTGCCGAAGGCGACCGGCGCGGCAAGCTCGGTCAAACCCGAGGCGTCGATCAGCGAGCCGCGGAACGAGAGCGTGGCGTAGCCGACGCGGCCGTGGGCTTCGAGCTGCGGCGCGAAGCCGGGCGAATCGACGTTCAGGTCGCCGACATCGATCATGCCGGCGCTGCCGATCTCGACCTCGCCGCCCGGCGCGACGTACCAGGCCGTCGGCTCGACCTCCCATGCCCAGCTGTGGGGCGAGTCGGGGTCAAAGAAGCGGTCCAACGTCTCGCCCATCGCACTCACACCGCCTGCAATTCTCGTGGCGAATGGTTCAAGAGCCACCGAGCTTGGTGAGACGATCGAACGTACGACCACCCCAGGGAGCGGGCCATCGGTGTAATCTTGCGGTCGATCTTCGGAGGGTTCTGTCGGCTCGGACTCGGGAGGGTCCTCGGCCTGCTGCGCATCGATCGGGCACGCGGCGAGGCCGGCGACAAGAGCCCCGAGCCATGCATGCCGATGTTCGAGCCGCCAACGCGTGCGCATGGGGGAGCGTACCGTCGCCGGGGCGGTCGTGACGGCGAGCCTGGAGTGTGCACCAGTGGCGTCGAATCGGGCGAGCGAATCGGGCGAGAGGGGCGGAATGGGGCGGGTCCGGCTCGGCCCGGGCGTCGAGGTCGCGGCCGACGCCTTGCGGTTCGAGTTCGTCTCCAGCTCCGGGCCGGGCGGGCAGAACGTCAACCGGCGGTCGACCAAGGCCCGGCTGCGGCTGTCGCTGGACGCCTTCACCATGCCGCCCGGCGCGAAGTCGCGGCTCAAGCGCCTCGCGGGATCGATGCTGACCGATGAGGGTGAGCTGATCATCGCGGCAGATGAAACACGCAGCCAGGCACGGAACAAGCAGGCGGCGCTCGACCGGCTCCGGGCGCTCATCGCCGAGGCGCTCGTCAAGCCAAAGCCCCGCAAGAAGACCCGCCCGAGCCGGGGCGCGGTCGAGCGGCGGCTGCAGGCCAAGCGCGAGCGGAGCGAGACCAAGGCTCGCCGGCGTCCTCCGAGGGGACGCAGTGATGACTGACGGACTTGAGCCAACCCAGCCCGTGCTTACGCTGGCAATCGAGACGAGCAACCCGTCATCCGGCGCGGCCGAGGTCGCCCTGGGTATGACCGCGCCCGGTGCGTGCGAGTTGCTCGACACGCAGCCGCTTGGCTCGGGCGAGCGGCACGACGATCTGCTGATGCCCGCCATCGCGCGGCTGTTCGAAAGAGCAAGGCGTGAGCCAGACGAGCTGGGGCGTGTCGCGGTCTCCGTCGGGCCGGGGGGGTACACGGGGCTGCGGATCGCGACAGCCGCGGCCAGTGCGATCGGATTGGCGACGGGTGCTGCGGTGGTAGGCGTGCCGAGCGCGTGCGTAGCAGCGGCCGGGGCGGAGCGCGATGGAACGCCGTTCGCCGTCGCGCTGGCGTTCAAGGGCGAGTCGGCCTGGGTCACACGTTTTCGCGCCGATGGCTCCGGGCTCGATGCTGGGCGGCTGATGCAGACGGGTCAGCTGGGTGATCTCTCAAGGGGCACCTGGATCGCGGACCGGTTCCTCCCCGATCCGTGGCGTCGCGCGATCCAGGCCGCGGGTGGTCGGATAGCAGAGCCTCGGTTCGAGGCCCGTTCGGTGCTGAGGCTGGCTTGGTCGTTCGAGGCTGCACCCGATGGAGTGGTCACCCCGCTCTATGGGCGTGAGGCCGAGGCCGTCACGCGTTGGCGTGCCCTGCACGGCGGACCGCGGGCCTGAGCCTGGCGGACGGCGTCGAGTACAGACCTTTGGAGTCGGCGTCAAGTTGGGGTAGATCGGTGTCGATACCGCCGGTTGTCGGGAGTGCACGGATGCTCTCGCGACGGTGAACGGCGCGTGCTGCGCGCTCTGGGCGAGGCCTGTGGATGGGCGAGACAAGTCCACAACCCGATCTGAGCCGGAAAAAGATCTTCACCACCGGTGAAGCGGCACAGATCTGCAAGGTCAGCCAGCAGACGATCATCCGCTGCTTCGACTCGGGGCGGCTGACGGGCTTCCGTGTTCCCGGCTCGAAATTCCGGAGGATCCCGCGCGAGGAGCTCATCCGCTTCATGCGCGCCAACGACATCCCGATCGAGCAGCTCGAAGGCTCGGTCCGGCGGATCCTGTGCGTCGATGACGACCCGAACATCCTCGGCCTGTTCGACGACGTGCTCGGCACCGATCCGAGGTTCAACATCGAGACATGCTCGAACGGGTACGACGCCGGGCTGAAGACCTCGACGTTCCGCCCGCACCTGATCGTCCTGGACTACATGCTGCCGGACATCAACGGCGACATCGTCTGCCAGCGGGTACGCGAGACGGAATCGCTCGCAGACACCAAGATCGTGTTCATCTCGGGTGTGGTCGAGCGGGACGAGGTCGACCGGCTCCTGCAGCTCGGGGCCGACGCGTTCGTGCAGAAGCCGTTCGACCTGGACCAGCTGACCGCCACGATCGAGTCGCTGCTCGAGATCGAGCCGGAGGTTGGCCGCCGGGGCGGGAACGGACGGGGCTGAAACGCGATGGGCCAGCCCAGCACGCGAGCGCACGCACGGCGGGTGGAGCTGATCCTCGAACGGCTGACGTCGCTGCCGACGCTCTCGAGCGTCGCGCAGAAGCTGATGAGCGCCGGCTCGCACGATGAGATCGACATCCAGGAGCTCGCGCGGCTGATCGAGGCCGACCCCTCGCTGACCGGCAAGGTGCTGAGCATGTGCCGGGGCGCCGATAAGGGCCTGGGCGACAAGATCACCGACGTGCAACGCGCGATCACGCTTCTCGGGCTCGACGCCGTGACGTCCGCTGTGCTCAGCGTCGAGGTGTATGAGATCCTCAACAAGTCGCAGCAGTCGGGCAGCGGCGATGGGTTCGACGCGACGGGGCACTGGCGGCACGCGATCGCCGTCGCCGCAGGCGCCGAGCTGCTCGCCGCGGCACGGTTCGGACGCGGCGCGGAGAAGCACGAGAAGCCGGAGACGGCGTTCGTCGCAGGGCTGCTGCACTCGATCGGACGCATCGCGCTCGAGATCGTCCTGCCAGATGCGTACAGCAAGGTCCTCAGCGTCGCGGCGCAGCGCGGCTCGGACTCGGCGGCGCTCGAGCGCGAGATCATCGGCATCGACCACCTGACCGCGGGCAAGCGGCTCGCCGAGCACTGGGGACTGCCCAAGATGCTCCGCGATGTCGTCTGGCTTCACGCCACACCCGTGATCAGTCTGCCCGGCGTGCCGCACAAGGACCTGATCGCGGTGGTAGCGGCCTCCAAGGCGCTCTGCCGGCGGCTGAACCTCGGCTGGTCGGGCGACTTCGCCGACCCGCCCGATGTCACCGAAGTCTGTGTAACGGCTGAGTTCGATCCGGAGCACATCGAGCGCATCACTGTTGAGCTGGCCGATACCGTCGCGGATCGTTCGCAGACGCTCGGCCTCGATGAGGTCAGCGGGACGGCGCTCATGCTCGAATCGGTGCTCCGCGCAAATTCGCGGCTGGCGCAGCTGAACCACACGCTCTCGAGCCGCAGCGCCCACAGCGAGCAGCAACGCGGCGTGCTCAAGGCCATCACGAGCTTTACGCACAAAGCCTCGCAGGGCGGGCTGACCGAGGCGCTGTCGGCCGCGGCCAGCTCGGCGCGGTCGCTCGTAGGAGGCGTCTTCGCGGGAGCGGTGATCCAGCCCAGCGATGGCGAGCCCTGGCAGGCTCTGCGGTTCGATGCCAACGGGATGCTCGAGCACAGCGCCGTCGAACCCGGACCGGAGGCGCAAGACGGCTCGGCCGTGAACCTCAGAGACGTGCTCGAAGGCGGCCACGCGCCGCCCTCAAGCCGCCAAGCGATCCTCCCCTGGATCAGCGACCACCTGACCGACGGCGGCGGGCTCGCGGGCCTGCGGGTCATCGGCCTGCCCTCGCTCGGCGATCTCGAGGGCGGTGCCGCGATGCTGGTGGTCGACGATGACTTCAAGCAGGCCGTCCCGAGCGAGGTCCAGCGCACAGCGCTGCTGGCCTCGTGGGCGGGCGCGATCGGATGGGCGCTCCGCAGCGACACGGTCGACCGCCTGGCCAACGAGCTGACCGAGCGGCACGCCGAGCTGGCCTCCGCGCAGGCGAAGCTCGCTGAGACGCGCTCGATGGCGCATCTCGGCGAGATGACCGCGGGCGCGGCGCACGAGCTGAACAACCCGCTGACCGTCATCAAGGGCTACGGCCAGATCTTGCGGCGGGAAGCGCGCGAATCATCGGTACGCGAGCCTGCGGAGAAGATCGCCGACGCGGCGCAGCAGCTCAGCGACCTGATCACGGGCCTCCACCTGCTGGCCGATCCGCCCGAGCCGAAGATGGCGCGCACGGTGGTCAACGAGGTCCTCAACGATGCGCTCGCGTTGGCAAAAGAGCGCAGCACCTGCGCGTTCTCCACGCGCCTGGTGATCCCGGACCTGACGCCGGTGATCCGCAGCGACCAGGCCCTGCTCGCCCGCGCTCTGGCCGAGCTGATCAGCAACGCGGCCGAATCGGATTCCTCAGAGATCATCGAGGTCCGCGTTCAAACCGACCCGCTCGATGACCGACTGATGGTGGTGGTCAAGGACCACGGCCGCGGGATGGACGAGCCGACGCTGACGCACGCGTTCGACCCGTTCTTCTCGGCCAAGCCCGCGGGGCGGGCGCAGGGACTGGGCCTGTGCCGAGCGCGGAGGCTCATCGAGCTGATGGGCGGCACGATCACGCTCGCGTCGGAGGACGGCGAGGGAACAACAGCCACGGTGACGCTGCCGGGATGGCGCGTCGAGACCGACGAGCGCAGGCCGGGCGCTGCCGCGGCCTAGCACGGTGAACCCACCAGGCCCGACAAGCCACCGGCGGAGCGAGAGACGCGATGATCCCTTCTGAACAGAACGATGATCAGCCGACGGGCGCACGCCAGCGCCGGCGGGCACGCCGCAAGCCTGCGGTCGAGGCGACCACACCCAGCGACTCGATCGGGCGCATCGTCCTGCTCGATCCTTCGGGGGACGCAGCCGCCTGGCTCGAGCCGGCGCTGCTAGAGACCGGGCTGACGATCGAACGCGTCGCCCGCGCCGACCACGCGCTCGGCAGGCTCAACGCCGAACGCACGCGAACGACGCCAACCGTGCTCATCGCCTGCGCCGAGGGGCCGAGCGACCCGACGCTCGATGTTGTCGGGGTTGTTGCCGCAGAGTCACCCGCGGCGGTCTCGATCGTCACGACCGCATCGGCGGATGTCGAGCTGGCGGTCGAAGCCATGCGGCGCGGCGCGGCCGATCTGATCAGCGCTGATCAGGGAGCCGCGCACGCCCGGCGTGCAACGATCGATGCCGTCGAAAAGGCAGCGGATGCGGGACGACGCGAGTCCCGGGTCGAGCGGCTCCGGGCTGTCTGCCGGAGGCTCAACGACGCCCGCCAGCAGATCACCAGCCAGGTCTCGGGCATGTGCAACGACCTGATGGACGCCTACGAGGAACTCTCCGATCAGATCGATACACTGGCGGTCTGCGCCGAGTTCAACGGCGTCATCCGCCAAGAGCTCGACATCGAGAGCCTGCTGCGGGTCGTCCTCGAGTACCTGCTGGCAAAGGTCGGTCCGACCAACGCGGCGGTCTTCCTGCCGGCGAGCTCGCACGAGTTCAGCCTCGGCGCGTACGTCAACTGCGACCTGGACCGGGGCACGCTCGACATGCTCCTGGATCACCTCGCCGACGCTCTGGCGCCCCGCTTCGAGGACCGGCCGGGCCTGCACGTCTTCCAGTCGCGCCACGAAACGACCAAGCTGCTAGGCGATGACCGCTGGCTCTCACGGCAGTGCATGGCCGTCTTCCCGTGCCACCGCGATGACGAGTGCCTCGCGGTCGTTGCGCTCTTCCGCGACGATGACAAGCCGTTCGCTCCCGAAGACGCGGCCCTGCTCGAGACGATCTCGGCACTCTTCGCGGCGCAGCTCGCGCGGATCATCCACGTCCACCACCGTCATCTGCCCAAGCACCAGTGGGGCGCGCTCGGTGACGAACCGGACGACTGGACCGAGGCCGACGACCTCGACCAGGCCGCCTAATCGATCAGCGTCTCAGTCCGTGCGCACAAAACGCATCACGAACGGGTCACGCCCGGAGCCCTCGGCAAAGGTGAGCGTGGCGACAAGCTCCTCGCCGATCAGCTCGTAGCCGATCGACGCGACCCCGTGCGACGGGTCCGTCGGCGTGAACACCGCACGGCCCGGCTCAGGCATGGCGACCCCCGCCTCGATCGGCCCGTTGGCCTCAGACGCCCAGGGCACCAGCGCCTGATCGAAGTGACGCAGACGATACACAAGCCCGTCATCCGACTGCGCGATCGTCATTATCTCCACAAGCTGCACCGCGTCCGGACCGGCCATACGGAATACCCCGGTCATGTTGCCCGCGACCGGCTCGAACCATGTCTCCTCAACGATCATGGGCCCCAGCTCACCGCGCCAAGAGCCCGCGATGAAGGCGAGGTCATCGATGGTCGGCGCAGGCGGTGCGCTCAGAGCGATCGCGGCAAAGAAATGGAACATGGGCGGATCTCCTGGGTAGGTGGGCTCGTGCGCTCGGCCGCGTGTTCTCAGGCGTCGGACGAATCATCAAACAGCGCCTCGACCTGCTCGTCGGTCATCTCTTCGTGCCAGTCTGCATCGGTAAAAACGGAGCCACCGTCTGCGGCGGCCTCGGCCTCAGTCACGCCCGCATCCGCCTCGAAGACCGCAGACGCATCGTCCAACACGGCGGGGTCATAGCCGCGCGGCTTGCCCCGCTCGCGCCGGCGTCCCTTGATCCGCAGGCGGATGGGGACCTCGCCGAACGGGAGTTCCTCGCGGAAGCGGTTCATCAAGAACCGCTGATACATGTTGGTGAACAGATCCGGGTTGTTGACAACGAGGGTGATCGTCGGCGGGCGCACGCCTGTCTGCGCGACATAGTAAATCTTCGCCTGCTGACCGAGCTTGCTCGACGGGCCGCGCCGGCTGACGATCCGCTGGACCACGCGGTTGATCTCACCCGTCCCCAGCCGCACACGCCCCTGGTCGCGGATCTCGAAAGCAAGATCGACCGTCTCGCGTACGTTCAGCCCATCGCTGGCGCTCATGAACGTCACCGGGGCAAAGCTCAGACCCCGGAGCGTCTTGCGCAGGTACTTCTCGTAGTCCTCGGGGCCGACGGGCTTGCCGTTCTTGCCGATCGCACCCGCGGCGACGTCCCACTTGTTGATGACGATCACCACGGGCGTGCCGGCCTCGATGACCATCGCCGCGAGCTGATCGTCGACGTGGCTGAGCCGCTCGGTCGCATCGACCATGAACAGCGCCGCATCGGCGCGGTTCAGCGACTTCTGAAGCCTCTCGAGCGCGTACCACTCGACCCGGCCCGAGAACGACTTCTTCTTGCGCAGACCCGCGGTATCGATCGCGGTGACGACGCGGTCGCCGAAGTCGAAGCGGACATCGACCGCGTCGCGCGTCGTGCCGGCGATCTCGCTGACGATCACTCGCTCCTCGCCCGCGAGCGTATTGATCAGCGTGCTCTTGCCGGCGTTGCGCTTGCCCACGATCGCGAGCCGCAGATCCGTCGGCGCCTCGGGCGTCGGGTCGATACTCGGCACGAGCTCGTACAGCCGGTCGAGGAACTCACGGCGGAAGTAGTTGTTCTTGGCAGAAACCATGAGCGGCTCGCCGAAGCCGAGCGCCGATAGCTCGTACGCGTGCACTTCCCACTTGGGCCCGTCGGTCTTCGTGCCGACCACGGCCACCGGCACCGCGTCCGCGCCGCGGCGTCGCTCGCGACCCAGCCGCTGCTCACGCAGCATCGTCGCGATCTCCTGGTCCCTCGGCGTGATGCCCGCCTGAACATCGATCGCGAACAGCACCAGGTCAGCCGTCCCCACCGCCTCGGCGATCTGCCACTCGATCTTCTCGGTCAGCGCCGACAGGTCCTTGCCCGCATCGTCGATCTGCTGGCCCTCGGCCGTGTACACCCCGAACCCGCCGGTATCGACGAGCTCCACCGCTCGGTCCGGCCCCTCCCCCGTGGGGTGCTCCAGATCGACGATCACCGAGACCCGGTCGCGCGTCACACCGGGAAGGTCGTCGACGATCGACACCTTCTCGCGCGCCAGCAGGTTTACCAGCGACGACTTGCCGACGTTCGGTCGGCCCACGATGGCCACGCGTGGCAGGGGCATAGCCCGAGTCTAGGGATCCACCGCGCACCGTACGATCCGGCGTGCAACCGTTCCCCGTCATCTGCGGCCCGACCGCCTCGGGCAAGACCGCTGTCGCCGTGGGGCTGGCCCTCACCATCGGACCCGTGGCCGAGGTCGTCTCAGCCGACGCCTTCCAGGTCTATCGGGGGCTCGATATCGCCAGCGCCAAGCCGACCCAGAGCGAGCGTCGCGGTGTGCCGCACCATCTGATCGATGTTGTCGAGCCCGAGGAACGCTTCACGGTTGCGCACTGGCTCTCGATGGCCGAGGCCACGATCGCGGACATCCAGAAGCGCGGCGGGGTGCCGATCGTCGTCGGCGGGACCCATCTATACATCAAGGCGCTGCTGGACGGCCTCTTCGAGGGGCCGGAACCGGATGCCTCGGTGCGCGCCGAACTGGCATCGATGCCGGCCGATCAACGCCGGGCCGAGCTGGAACGCGTCGATCCCCAGGCCGCGGCCCGCATCCATCCCAACGACCAGCGCCGGACCGTGCGCGCGCTCGAGGTGTTCCGCCAGACCGGGACGCCTATCACCACGCTCCAATCGCAGTGGGACCGCCGATCCGGCAAGCAACCGCCCGGCGGGAGTGACCGGGCACTGATCATCCTCGAACGGGAAACGGAGGATCTCAACGGCAGGATCAACGCCCGTGTGAAGCGGATGGTCGCCGATGGACTGCTCGCCGAGACCCGGGCGCTCGCGGGGCGGCTCGGTCCGACCGCCCGAGAAGCGCTCGGCACCAAGCAGATGCTCGGTCACCTCAAGGGCGAGCGCACCCTCGAGCAAGCCATCGAGCAGACGAAGATCGAGACCCGACGGTTCGCAAAAAACCAGCGGACGTGGATGCGCCGGCTCGCCGCCACCCCCGGTGCCGAGAGGATCCTGTGCGGGACCGACATGGCCGAATCCCACCTCGCGCAGCTCGCAGCACGGTTCATGGGCACGAGTGGGTAAGCGATCGTTCGGAATACGATTGGGTAGCTGCGGGTTGACTCCGCCGCGGACCGCTTGACATCCGACCTCGGCGGCGGTTTGGTCTGCGGCCATGGACGCCCCCTGTCCGATGGCAGAAGCACACGCCGGTACGAGGAACCACCCGCCGCATGGCGAAGAAGACCAACACCAAGAAGACGGCCAAGAAGACCGCTGCCAAGGCGGCCGGGCGGACCTCGAAGAAGGTCTCCGGCCGCAAGGCCGGGTCTGCCAAAGGCCGCGGGCTCGGCTTTAAGAAGGGTGACGCCGAGGGCCGATCGCTGGTCATCGTTGAGTCACCCGCCAAGGCCAAGACCATCAACAAGTACCTCGGCAGCGACTACCTCGTGCTCGCGAGCGTTGGTCACGTCCGCGATCTGCCCAGCAAGGCGCCCAAGGGGAGCAAGCAGCCCGTGCCGGGCGTGAACATCGAGAAACGGTTCACGCCGAGTTACGAGGTGCTCAGCGGTAAAGAGGCCGTGGTCAAGGACCTCAAGCGCGCGGCCAAAGAGGCGCTGGCCACGGGCGGCGACGTCTGGTTCGCGACCGACCTCGACCGCGAGGGCGAGGCGATCGCGTGGCACCTGGCCCAGGAGCTGGGCATCGAGCCGGAGACGGCCAAGCGCGTCATCTTCGCGGCCATCACCAAAGGCGAGATCGAGCGGGCCTTCCAGAACCCGCACCCGATCGATGTCGACCGCGTCAACGCGCAGCAGGCCCGGCGGATCCTCGACCGCATCGTCGGCTACCAGGTCTCGCCGCTGCTCTGGAAGAAGGTTGCTCGAGGCCTGAGCGCCGGGCGTGTGCAGTCGGTCGCGGTCCGGCTCGTCGTCGAGCGCGAGCGGGAGATCCATGCCTTTACGCCCGACGAGCGCTGGGAGATGTCGGCGAACTTCGCGCTGGATGTCTCGAAGGCCGCGGGCCTCGTCGACGCCTGGCGGGCGTTCCTCGACGAAAAGGACGACAAGGGCGCCGGGCCAACTGTCAAGGCCCGCAACGCATGGCTAGCCGGGAACGACGCGATCCGGGCCGAGCTGGTCGAGGTGGGCGGCACAAAACTCGACATCGGCCAAGCCGGCAAGCCGGACGCCGAGCCGGCAGACCTGACGCCGAGCGTCATCGAGATCGCGAAGCTCGCGGGACTCACGGACATCAAGACCGCCGACACCGAGGACGCCAGGGCCAAGGGCCCTGCGCGGTTGTTGCGGACGGTCACCGGCACGGCCGACCCGTCGGTCCCCTGGAAGGTCTCAAAGATCGAGACCAAGCGGACGAGCAGCCGCCCCAGCCCGCCGTTCATCACCTCGACGCTCCAGCAGCAGGCGAGCAACCGGCTGGGCTTCGGCGCCCAGCGGACGATGCGCGCCGCCCAGGGCCTGTACGAGGGCGTCAATATCCCCGGCGAAGGCCCGGTCGGCCTGATCACCTACATGCGGACCGACTCGACGCACCTATCCGGCGAGGCGCTCAACGCGGCGCGGGCCTTCATCAAAGTCACCTACGGTGAGCCGTACCTGCCCGAGAAGCCCAACTTTTACAGCAGCAGCAACAAGGACGCGCAGGAGGCGCACGAGGCGATCCGCCCGACCGACCCCAGCCGCACACCCGACAAGATCAAGAAATCGCTCAACGAGGACCAGTTCAAGGTCTACAAGCTGATCTGGGAGCGGTTCCTTGCGTGCCAGATGATGCCGGCCAAGTGGGACTCGACGGGCGTCTTTATCGAGGGCGGGACAGACAGCGCCAGGCCGCTGACGTTCAAGGCGAGCGGGCGGGTGCTGGTGTTCGATGGGTTCTACAAGGTCGCGGGCGTCCCCGTCTCGAGCGACGAGCAGAACCTGCCCCCGCTCGAGGAGGCCAAGCCGCTGAGCGCGTTCAGCATCGAGCCAGCGCAGAAATTCACCAGCCCCCCGCCGAGGTACACCGAGGCGAGCCTGATCAAGACGCTCGAGTCCGAGGGCATCGGGCGCCCGTCGACGTACGCGAGCATCATCGGCGTGATCCAGGACCGCAAGTATGTCGAGCAGCTCCAGCGCAGGTTCCACGCGACCGACCTGGGCGAGGTCGTCACCGACAAGCTCGTCGAGGCCTTCCCCAACATCATGGACCTGGGCTACACCCGCGACATGGAGAGCCAGCTCGACAAGGTTGAGGACGAGCACCTCGACTGGATCGACATGCTCCAGAAGTTCTACGGCCCATTCAAGGACTCCCTGGAGCGCGCCCACGACGAGCTTCAGCACGCCAAGGCCGAAATCATCCCCGCGCCGGATGAATATCGCTGCGAGACCTGCGGCGCATCGCTGGTCTACCGCTTCGGCAAGAACGGCCGGTTCCTGAGCTGCTCGACCTACCCCGATTGCAGCTACGCGGTTCCTTGCGACCGCGACGGGCGGCCCAAGTTCGCCGAGTACGTCAACATCGCCTGCCCCGCCACGGGCAGGCCCCTGGTCAAGAAGTCGGGGCGCTTCGGCGACTTCCTGGCCACGCCCCTGGAAGAGGGCGAGACGGCCGACGAAGTCGGCGTGATCGTGAACATCGACAAGAAGGGCTTCGCGGCGCCCAAGGCCCCTCCGCCGCTGGAGACCGAGCTGCCCTGCCCGACGTGCGAAGCCCCGCTGAACCTGCGCGACGGCGCCCGCGGGCCTTGGCTCGGGTGCAGCCGCTTCCCGAAGTGCCGCGGACGAGGCAAGTGGAGCGAGCTTGGCGAAGACGAACAGAAGTCGCTGGAGCTCAAGCTCAAGAACCACACGAAGGACCACCCGGTGCCGATCCTGCGGACCCTCGACGGCCGGGCCCTGACCGACGCCAAGGGCAAGCCGCTTCCCGAAGCGCCCAAGGTCGATGAGCTCTTGGTCGAGAGCGAAGAGGCGCTCGCCGATCTGCGGGCATAAGCCCGGCCAGGTTCTGCTACAGTCGCCCTTGTGGCGTCGGACCTGATCACACTCACTCGCAGCGGGCTTCGGCGGCTCATGCCCAAGGGCGCCGGTTCGCAGGCCAGCTCGGCGGGCGACTGGTGGCTGGTCGCGCTCGGTGCGGTCATCGGCACGCTGACGGGCCTGGGCGCGATGGGCTTCGCCTGGGTGCTCCATGAGGTCGAGCACGCCGTCCAGCACCAGCAGCGCCAGCACTGGTGGGCCCTGGTCCTATTCCCGGTGCTGGGCATGGGTCTGACGGGCGTGCTTGTCAAGCTGTTCGCCAGCGAGGCCAAGGGCCACGGCGTGCCGCAAGTGATGAAGGCGCTGATCCGTAAACGCGGCGTGATCCCCTGGCGCATCGGCGCGACCAAGGTCGTCGCCTCGATCCTGACCGTCGGCACGGGAGGGTCCGCGGGCACGGAGGGCCCGATCGTGCAGATCGGCGCAACATTCGGCTCGGTGGCCGGGCAGTGGCTGCGCATCACGCGCGAGCACATGCCCACGCTCGTGGGCTGCGGCGCTGCGGCCGGCATCGCCTCGATCTTCAATGCCCCCATCGCTGGCGTCTTCTTCGTGCTCGAGATACTGCTCCGTGACTTCTCCGTCCGCGCATTCGCGCCGATCGTTGTGGCCAGTGTGTTCAGCACCGCGATCACCCAGGCCGTGCTCGGCGAGAACGTCGCGCTGTTCGCCTCGCCCGAGCAGCTCCACGGCTACGTCTTCACGATCGAGGAGCTCCCGAGCTACGTCGTGCTCGGGCTGGTCTGCGGCGTGGTCGCGGTCGGCTTCAACAAGATGCTCCACGCTGGGGAAGACCTCTACGACGCGTGGAAGATCCCCTCGCTGCTCAAACCGGTGACGGGCGCGATTGCACTCGGAGTGCTCGGTCTGGGAAGCGTGTGGGCGATCCACACGATCGCACCGGGCGAGCTCGAGTCCGGCGTGCCTGCCTTTTTCGGCAACGGCTACGAAACAATCACCAGCCTGCTGACGCCGAGCGCCTACACGGGCGGGAGCATCCTCGTCGCCAGCTCGCTGGGCCTGCTGGTCTGGCTGGTCATCCTCAAGATGGTCGCGACGACGCTGACGCTCGCCTCCGGCGGATCGGGCGGCGTCTTCGCGCCGAGCCTCTTCCTGGGCGCGACGGCCGGTGCAGCCTTCGGCATCCTGCTCGAGCGGCTCGGACTGATGCCCGAGGGTGGCTCGCCGGCGGCGTACGCGCTCGTCGGCATGGCCGCCGTCGTCGCGGGCTCGACCCACGCCACGCTCACATCGATCCTGATCCTGTTCGAGCTGACGCGCGACGTGTACGTCCTGCTGCCGATCATGCTCGCGGCCGTCGTCGCGACGCGGTTCGCCTCGGCCATCGAGCGCGATTCCGTCTACACGTTCAAACTCCGCCGGGAGGGCGTGCTGCTCGGGGCAGCCCGCGATGTCACTCTGCTGCGCAGCATCCCCGTGACCAGTGTGCCCATCGAGCCGCTGCCCGAGGACGCGGTCTACCCATCCGACCCGCTCGCGAAGCTGGTCACGCTGCACGCGCACCACCACGTGCCCGACTTCGTCGTCACCGACACCGACGGCGTCTACCTCGGGATGGTCACGGGCCGGGACATGCGCACCGCTCTGATCGACCGGGAGGCGATACCGCTGCTGCTCGTCGCCGAGCTCTTGCGGGCCGACCTGCCAACGCTGATCCCTGACGAATCGCTCGACACGGTGGTCGACAAGTTCGCCGAGAGCGACCTCTCGAGCCTCTGCCTTGTCACCGACGGGCCCAAGCCCAGGCCGATCGGGCTGATCACCCGTCAGAAGATGATGGCCCGCTACCGCCGAGCGCTCGAAGAGAGCTGAGAAGGCCAAGAACCTCAGAAGGCCAGAAATTCGGCCCCCGGATGGCGCGGCCCGCGAAACCGAGAGGGCGGTTCGGTCCGATAGACTGGTCATGATGGCACGACCCAGCCCGATCCTCACGCTCGCGTTCGCTCTGCTGATCCCCCTGACGGCGCTCGGCCCGGGCTGCACCACGGTCTGGGAAGAGCACTACCGCCCGATCAGCGCCGCCGAGCCCATCCCGGGCGGTCAGAAGATCGCGATGCGCGAGATCCCCTGGGAGCGGATGGAGAAGGCCATCGCCGACGCCCGGCAACGCCGCGTCGATGACGACCGCCACTTTTCTGAGTGGTCCGACGAGGAACGCCTCGAGGCCAGGACCGCCCTGCTCCGCGACCTTCAGTTCTCGCGCAACCCCGAGGAGGTCCGGGTCATCGGCGTCAGCGCTTTCCGAACGACCGACGTCGTCAAGCCCTGGGACGGCTCGCTGATCGGCTTCGCACGCGAGGTCGGCGCGACGCACGTGATCTGGTCGGATCGCTACCTCGGCAAGGCCCAGGCCATCGTCGACCGCACGGTCTACATTGACCAGTTCCGCGCTACCGGCGCGTTCGAACGCGACGGGAACCGCCGCAACAACTTCGGCGGCGGCACGACCACCGCGACGGTCCCAGTCGTCGTCGACCGGGATGAACGCGGCTACACATCGTTCTTTCTGCGTGTCAACGGCGGCCGGCCTGCACCATCACAAAACGACCAGCAAGACGACTGATCCGATTACCAACAACCCCCCATGGCCACCGTCCCCTGGGTCATCGCTGCGATCGTCGTTTTCGATGTTGTCGTCGTCGTGGCGATCGTCCGGGGCGTCTCGTTCAGCACCTTCAAGCCGCTCGCAAAGGCGTACCCGCCTGTCGACCCGATACCGGGCGCGAAGGTCCGAAAATGCCAGAGCTTCTCCTTCGGGCTGATCAACCTCGGGTTCTCGGTCCGTGTGACGCTGGACGAGGCGTGCGTGCACCTCGCCGCCGAGCCATGGGCCCGTTGGATCGGCCTGCGGCCAGTGAGCATCCCGCGCGACCGGATCGAGGCGACCGGCTCTCGCCGGAGCCCGCTGATCGGCCACACGCTGCGGATCGAGACCGGCACCCGCGTGCCGATCACAGCCCGAGGCCCGCGGTGGCTGTGGGAGGCGGTCAGCGAGGCAGCCACGTAACAGTCCGGTCTTGTGCAGGATCGGCTATGCCGGCCTGGTCAGTCTCAGCTGGTCATTCCCACGCGGCCCGGAAGCCCGCGATCTGCTTCGGCGTGTACAAATGCCTCGCGACTCTGGACTCGCACATCGCGTCGAGGTAGTCCTGCGGGAGCGGGAGCTTGCGAAAAGCCTTGTAGACCTCGGCGTACTTCTTTTCATCGCCAACGTTGGCCATGACGTCCAG
>JBCCZQ010000017.1:0-44948 GCA_039187315.1 Planctomycetota bacterium
CGTTGAACACCACGGCGACCACCGGCTTGTCCGGCTCGATCTCGCTGGCGACCTTGGGCGTCTCGCCCGGCTGGTAGGTCAGGTCGGGCCGAAGCCGCTCGCCGTCGTGGACCATCGGCTGGTGGCCGCCAGCGTGGTCGATGATGCTCAGCCGCCGGTGCACGAGCGCGACATCGACGATCAGCCCGTCCGCGCGCGTCGCCCGGTCGCGGAATCGCCCCTGGCCGTCGGGCCCGCGGTGCGTGATCGACTCGTCGAGCACATCGAGCCACGCCTCGGGGATCGCATCGAGGTGGTGGGGGACCGGCCCGTCTTTCGGGTCATGGATCCGGAAGATGCCCGCGAGGCCGCACATGGTGCCAGATTACCCGCTCAAGCGGCGTCGGAAGAGTTGTCGTCTACCAGCTTCGGGCCGGAGGGCGAGCCGCCGTTCCCGTTGTCGCGTCGGTGGTGATCGACGTACGAGCCCGATCGCAGCCCCCAGACCGTGTGGATCGTCCGAGTCACAGCAAGGCCCGCTGGATATGCGAGCCCGACCGCCCACGCGGGGTGCCAGCCCTGCTGCTGGAGCGCCTCGGTGCACGCGACCGCGATGATGTAATACAGCGGGCTGATCACAGCCCGCTCGAACTGAAGCTGCGCCGCGTCTCTGACAGGGTTGGGCCTTGGGGCGGCGAGCTCCGTCCGCTCCTTCTCGTTTCGCCCGATCAGCGGACGCCAGTGGTTCGCGACCCAGTGGAGCCAAGCGAACAGGCCGACATCGAGGATCAGATCCGCAACAGCCGCGAATGCGGTGAACCCCCACGTCGCCCATCGGATGCCGAGCACGTCCTTGATCAGCCAGAGCAGGACCATGACGAGGGCCGTCGACAGAAGCCCGCTCGCCACGATGTTGGCATTGATATTGATGATCCGCCGGCGCTGGTACAGCTTGAAGATCCGATCGGGCATCGGGGGCTCCGGTTCGCCGGGATCGCTGAGATAAATCGATCAGCCCGGCAGCACCGGCTGACGGCCTACCGAGTAGTAATGGAACCCTAGTCCACCCATGTGCACCCGCCGGTAGAGGTTGCGGCCGTCGAAGATGATCCGCTGCTTCATCACCGACCCAAGGCGCTCGAAATCAGGGCTCTTGAACTCGTCCCAGTCGGTCGAGATGATCAACGCGTCGGCCCCCTCGGCGGCCTCGTAGATGTCGGTGTGCAGTGAGATCGTCCCGCCCATCTCCGCACGGACGTTGTCCATCGCGACCGGGTCGAAGCCCCGGCATGTGACGCCGTAGCCAAGCGACATCCGCGCCAGCGAGAGCGCCGGAGCCTCGCGGATGTCGTCTGTCCGGGGCTTGAAGGCCAGTCCCCAGAACGCGAACGTGAGCCCCTGGAGCGCCTGTTCGCTGCCGAAGTGCTTGATGACCTTCTTGAAGAACAGGTTGCGTTGCCGCTGATTCGTGCCATGGACCGCGTTGGAGACCTGCGTTGTCACACCGGCCTTGTCGCCCATCATGATGCACGCGAGCGTATCCTTCGGGAAGCACGACCCGCCGTACCCCAGCCCTGGATATAGGAAGTGGTGCCCCACGCGCTTGTCGGAGCACATGCCCTCACGGACGCGGTTGATGTCGGCGCCGTATGCCTCGCAGAGATTCGCCATCTCGTTGATAAAGCTGATCTTCGTAGCCAGGAAGTTGTTCGCGGCATACTTGACCATCTCTGCGGACGGGACGTCCATCACGAAGACCGGGTGGCCATTCCGAACGAACGGATCATACAGGTCTTTAAAGAGTTCGCCGGTCGCCTCGTCCTCGACACCCACAACCACGCGATCTGGCTTCATGAAGTCCACAATCGCGTCGCCCTCTTTGAGGAACTCCGGGTTGTCGGCCACGCGGAACGGGATGTCCGGCCCGACGCGTTCACGGATCCGGTCGCGGACGTAGAACGTCGTCCCAACGGGCACGGTCGACTTGACGACCACCACCTTCGGCTTCTGCCCAGGCCCGAGCGCCTTGATCACGTCCGCGATATCGTCCGCGGCCGAGTCGATGTACTTCAGGTTGGTGTGCCCTTTGTCGTCCGAGGGCGTTCCGACGCAGATGAAGATCATCTCCGCATCGCGATAGGCCTCGTCTTTGTCGAGCGTGTACCGCAGCCGGCCGGCCTTGAAATTCCGCTCCATCATCTCCGTGAGGCCCGGCTCGTAGATCGGGCAGATGTTCTGCTTGAGCTTCTCGATCTTGTCGGGGTCGACGTCGAGGCAGGTCACCTCGTTGCCGGTCTCGGCAAAGCAGACACCCGTAACCAGCCCCACGTACCCCGTTCCCACCATCGTGAGCTTCATACCGATTGGTCTCCTGCCGGGTGGTCCCGGGTCGTTGCGGTGTGAGCACCAGGCCTCCGTGGAGGCGGATAGCCCTCCTCCGATGGCGTGGCAGCGCAGTATAGATCGGCTCAAGCCCGCCCGACCTCCAGCCGAGAAGCGCGGCGGACCTACACTCGGACATCATGCCCACCAAGACCAAAAACGCAACCAGTTCTGGACGGTCCAAGACCTCCGGAAAGCAGCACGACCCGCGGTACACCGCCAAGACCGCAGATCGACACGAGCTCTATCAGATGTCCGTCCAGAATGTCGAGGCGGAGATCGATTTCGTCGACGCGACTTTCGAGGCGCTCCGCGGAAGGCAAGCCGCCAGGCTTCGCGAGGATTTCGCCGGCACCGCCAACAGCGCTTGCGAGTGGGTCCGCCGCCGCGAGTCCAACACCGCCGTTGCGGTGGACCTCGATGCCCCGACCCTCGAATGGGGGCGTGTGAACAACCTCACGAAGCTCGACGAGGCAGGCAGCAGCCGCGTTCGGCTGATCGAGGCCGATGTCCGCGAGCCTGGTCCGTTCGGCAGCGATGCCGAGATCGTCCTCGCCATGAACTTCAGCTATTGGATCTTCCAGACCCGCGATGAGCTCCGCCGCTACTTCGAGACCGTCCGGGCATCGCTCGCCGATGACGGCCTGTTCTTCCTCGACTTCTACGGCGGCTCGGAAGCCATGTCCGAGACGCTCGACAAGCGCAAGATCAACAAGCATGTCACGTACCACTGGGACCAGCACCACTACGACCCGATGTCGGGCGAGATGGAGTGCCGAATCCATTTCAAGTTCTCCGACGGCTCGATCATGCGTGATGCGTTCATCTACCGTTGGCGGCTCTGGACGCTCCCCGAGATCCAGGAACTCCTGCTCGAAGCCGGTTTCGAGGATGTCGCGGTCTACTGGGAAGGAACAGATCCGGACGATGAAGAAGAGGGCAACGGCGAATTCTCGCCTGTGATCCAGGGTGACGCGGATCCCGCCTTCATCTGCTACATCGTTGCGCAGAAGCACAAGCTCGCCGAGATCGAGCGTCAGGACCGCCCATCGTGAGAGGTGTGTTCTCCGTGCCTTCCGAGCTCGAGCCCCTCCAGCACTGGGTGTTCTCGGGGCTCGAACGCGTGTCGGACACAATCGCTGAGGCGCTCGCTTCGGATATCCCAGCCGTCGCCGCCCTGTGCAAGCATGTCGAGCGATACCGCGGCAAGATGCTCCGACCCACGCTGACGCTCCTGTCCGGTGCCGCGTGCGGCGCTGAGACCCACCGGGATCCGGTTCTACCGCTGGTCACGGTTGCCGCGGTTACCGAGATGGTCCACATGGCCACGCTTGTCCACGACGATGTCCTCGACGAAGCTGATGTCCGGCGGGGAGGGCAGACGGTCAACGCCTCACGCGGCAACGAGACGGCGGTCATCCTCGGCGACTATCTCATCGCAGCTTCCTACGCGCTCTGCTCGCAGCTGGATGACCCCGAGCCGTCCCGAATCATCGGACGCGTCTCGATGGACCTGTGCGCAGGAGAGCTCCTCCAGCTCGATAACCGCGACAATCACTCGCTCGACGAGCCGACCTACTACGCCATACTTGAGGGCAAGACGGCCTCGCTCGTGGGCGCGTGCTGCCGGCTGGGCGCACGCGCTGTCGGCGCAGACGACGACAGGATCCACGCCTTGCATACCTACGGACGCCGCGTCGGTGTCGCGTTTCAGCTCCAAGATGATGTGCTCGACCTCACAGGCGACGAATCACGCGTCGGGAAATCCCTTGGCCGAGATCTTGCCAAGGGCAAGCTGACGCTGCCATTCATCCACCACCTCGCGGAGACCGCGCCCAGCGATCGCGGCCGGGCGATCGAAACACTGCTGGCCGCATCCGAAACGTCCTCAGAAGCCTTCAATCGCACGTCCATCCCCGATGTACTCGGGCAGACGCGTTCCGTCGACTACACCGCCCACGAAGCGCGTCGGCTCATCGCCGAGGCCAAAACAGCCCTGCAATCACTCGATCCAAGCTTCGCGCGACAGACGCTTGAGATCCTTGCCGATGCCGTGCTCGAGCGGGACCGCTGAGCGTGCCCGACACGCTGACCTTCGCCGCACTCACGGCGTTCGGGCTCGAATCCGTCGTTCGCCGCGAACTCGAGGCCCTCGGCTATCAAGCCGATGTGAAGCAGCCCGGACGGGTGAGCTTCCACGCACCGCCCGAGGCCGCCGCGACCACCAACATCTGGCTCCGCGCCGCCAGCCGCGTCGTCGTGGAGCTCGACCGGGCACCGTGCGCCGACTTCGATGACCTGTACGATCTCGCACGACGCCAACCATGGGCTGACGTGCTGCCGACCGCCGCATCGATCGGTGTCCGAGTCAGCGCCGCCCGCTCACAGATCCGCAGCCCTCGCTCGGCGCAAGGTATCGTCAAACGAGCCATTGTTGATTCCCTTGTCGGTCGTAGCGGGCAGCTCGACGAGTCGGGCCCCGCCGTGACCATCGGCGTCGCGATCACCGGCGACGAGGCGTGCATCGACCTCGATACATCCGGCGATGGTCTGCACAAACGCGGCTACCGGCCAAGGTCTGGTCCTGGGCAGGTCAAGGAAACCCTCGCCGCAGGGATCCTGCAGTTGATCAACTGGCGGGGCGATCGCCCGATCATCGACCCGTTCTGCGGCCAAGGCACCTTCCTGATCGAGGCCGCCATGCTCGCCGCAGGAATTCCACCCGGTGGCATGCGCCGATTCGCTGGTGAGGTCTTCGGCTGGATACCGGCTCAAGCCTGGCAGGATGAACGCGCGGAGCGCCGCCCCCTTCCGAACGCCGTCGCGGGCACGCAGCTGCTCGGGCGGGATGCGAGCGGGGATGCCATCGGCGAGGCAAGGCGTGCCGCCGAGCGAGCCGGTGTGAAACCAGCCGTCAGCTTCCGTGTCGCACCGCTCGGTCAGCTGCCCGAACCGGCCGATATCGGCTGGGTCGTCACAAACCCGCCCTATGGCATGCGCGTGCTCGAAGCCGCGGAAGCAGCACGCTTGCACGCCCAACTCCCGCCCCTGCTCGCGCGGCTCCCCGGCTGGTCCCACGCGATCATCACCGCACAGCACGGCTTCGAACGCCTCATCCGTCAACAGGCCACCAAGCGTCGGAAGCTGTACAACGGCACGATCCCATGCACGCTGTACACGTTTCGTCCAGCTCGGCAAGGCGAGCGGACCCAGCCAGCGTTCGGCGACACACACGACCGTGACGCCGTGCTCGACTCATTCCGCGCGGCCTTCGCGAAACGCTGGCGCCACCTCCGCCGGTGGCCCAAGACGCATGGCACCGACTGCTACCGCATCTACGACGGCCAGACACCCGGCGTGCCCTGTTCTGTCGATCGGCTTGGCGCATTCCTGCGCGTGACGCCGCTCCGCGACGATACCTCACGCCCGATCGCGGAGGAGACGGTCTGGTACGAGCGCATCGCGCAAGCCGTATCCCAGATCACGTCCGCGCCGCCGGACCGTGTCCTCGGCCCACACGCCGAACCGCCGCTCGACATACGTCAGATCGCAGTTCTCGAAGACGGGATTACCCGCACGCTGGACCTTACCGACCCTGCATCGGAGCCGCAGATCGATCGGCGCCTGATCCGCGCACGGCTGCAGCGCATGGCTTCGGAACATGTCTTGCTTCTGGGCGAGCGGGATCCCGCGTGCGAGCGCATCGCCTCGCGCTGCCAGAACTGGACCCGAGTCGAACAACCCGAACCATGGCTCCTCCAGCCCGTAACGGCCGCTACCAGCGGCTTCTCGGAGGCGCTCCTGCAAGTCCCGCGGGCAGGCTGGTCTTCCGATCGCAGGCAACAAGCCCAGCTCCGCCACTGGCTCCACGACATCTGCCGACGCATCCTGCCACGGCTCGCAGCAGGAGGCACGCTACGGGTCGTGACACCCGGACGATGGGACGCGATGCGCGGCTTTCCGCCCGGCGAAGCCAAGGTTCTGGACACGAAAGATCGCACCATCCCGGAGGATTTCACGCACAGCACACCGCACCGATCGTGGATATTGTCCCGCTCGCGGGGAGCCAATCCATGACGCCGTGGCAGATCGTTCTTACCGCAGCGCCGATCCTCATCGGTGTGACGCTGGTCGGAGCCTGGCTCCAGCCACGGCTGGCTTCAAGCCACGTCAGCGCTCAGAGCCTGCTGAGCTTCGTGGGCGGGCTGATGATCGGCATGGCGCTGCTCCATCTGCTGCCCCACGCTGCTGTTGAACTCGGTTCGCTTGACTCGGCTGTCGTTTCGATGCTCATCGGTGTGCTTGTGGTCTACCTCCTCATGCGATTCTTCCATGTCCACGGCCACAGCCCGGGCGTTGCCGGCCTCGATACGGGAACAGACGATGGGCACGCGCACGCAACGCACGTATCGGGACCGCCCGTGCGAGCCACGACGCTCTTCCTTGGCCTCTCGCTCCACGCGATCATGGACGGACTGGCCATCGCCGCCGCGGTCAAGCTCGAAGCGCTCCACGGTGCGCGTGTCCCCGGGCTGGGGGTCCTGATTGTGGTGCTGCTGCATAAGCCTATCGACGCGGTCGCGCTCGCGGCCACGATGCGCCCGGCTTCCACGAGACGAGCCACGCTCGCGTGGCCCTACATCGCCTACGCGCTGATCACGCCCGCCGCAGCCATCGCCGCCCTCGCAGGGTTCTCAGGCTCAAGCCTCGTCGCCGGGCATGTCATGGCCATCGCCGCGGGAGCTTTTCTCTGTATAGCGCTCGCGGACCTGATGCCCGAGGTGCAGTTCCATTCGCACCACAGGCTCCGTCTCGCGGCGGCGCTGTTCGCAGGTGTCGGCGTCGCGATCGTCCTCGGGTTCTTCGAGGGCGAGCACGCACACGATGTGAACCTGGCCGGTCACGCTCACCAGGATCACGCTACAGACCACAACCACCAAGACCATGATCACGGTCACCCGAGCGATGATCACATCGGCCACGATCACTGACAACCGTTTGAGTCACACCTCGCGCTCGGATTCCCAACCCGAGCGGGAGGCCGAGAGATACACACCTCGAGGACCAACCGCTGGTGAAGGCTCAGCTGCTTTGGCCTGTGGCGTACAGGCTCCGACAGCTCGGAAGCTTCGATGAGGTCCGGTCCCACGCGTGCCACACCGCCGTGGCTGTCGAACGGCGCACGAGGCTGCTCACCACGGAAGATCAGGAAGTGTCGTATGCACGGCGACCTCCATGTGCGCAAAGCGCATGATGTGCTATCCAGCCGGACCCCGCCAAGACCCGGATACACTCCGAGTATGAGCATGCAAGATCAGACAGGCTCTACCGACTCTGTGCAACCTGACCCGAGCGGCACCCGCACCGACCCGCTGGTCGGCACGGTCGTCGCCGGGCGCTACAGCGTGCTCGGCGCGATAGGCGAGGGCGGCTTCGGCGTGGTCTATGAGGCCGAGCAGGCCCAGCCGATCCGGCGGCGCGTGGCGATCAAGATCCTCAAGCCCGGCATGGACTCGAAGTCCGTCCTCGCGCGGTTCGAAGCCGAGCGGCAGGCGCTGGCCGTGATGGATCACCCATGCATCGCCACCGTGCTCGACGCCGGCCAGACCGGCCCCGAGCTCGGCGGGCTGCCGTTCTTTGTTATGGAGCTCGTTCGCGGCACGCCCATCACCGACTACTGCGACACGCACCGGCTGACGGTCGAGCAGCGGCTCGAACTCTTCGCACAAGTGTGCGACGCGGTGCAGCACGCGCACACCAAGGCGATCATCCACCGCGACATCAAGCCGAGCAACATCCTCGTCGAGATCTCCGACAGCGGCGAACCTGCGCCCAAGGTCATCGACTTCGGCATCGCCAAGGCCACCGCGCAGAAGCTCACAGAAAAGACGCTCTTTACCGAACGCGGCCAGCTCATCGGCACGCCCGAGTACATGAGCCCCGAGCAGGCCGAGATGTCCGGTGAGGACATCGATACCCGCAGCGATGTCTACTCGCTCGGCGTGCTGCTGTACGAGCTGCTGACCGGCGAGCGGCCGTTCGACCTGCGGCGGGCTGCGCTGGTCGAGATCCAACGCGTCATCCGCGAGATGGACCCGCCCAAGCCCAGCACGCGGCTGACCAGACAAGACGGCACCGGCACACGCATCGCCGAGTGCCGACGGACCGATCTCAAGTCGCTCACGGGCCGGCTGCGGCGCGAGCTGGAATGGATCCCGCTCCGGGCGCTCCGCAAGGACCGGACCGAGCGGTACCGCACCGCGGCGGACCTGGCCGACGACGTGCGCCGGTACCTGCGCGGCGAGGCGCTCGAGGCCGGGCCCGAATCGAGCGGCTACAGGCTGCGGAAGCTTGTCCGGCGGAACAAGGGCGTCTTCGCTTCAGCGGCCGCGGTCGCGGCGTCCCTGCTGCTCGGGCTCGCGGGGACCGGCTACGGCCTGCTCGAGGCCCGATCGCAGGAGCAGCGTGCGCGTGCGGCGGCTGCGTCCGAGGCCGAGCAGCGGGAGCAGGCTGTCGCACGAGCCGAGGAGGCCGAGGCCGCCCGAAAACGCGCCGAGGCCGCCGAAGCCGAGACCGCGCAGCGGGCCGAAGAGCTGGAGCTTGTCTCGGAGTTTCAGGCCAGCCAGCTCGGCGGGATCGATGTCGAGGCGATGGGCATCGGGCTTCGGCGTTCGCTTCTCGATGCGGTGCCAGAAGTAAAGCGGGCCGAGGCCGAACAGGCCATCACGGGCGTGAACTTCACCAGTATTGCGATAGCTTTACTCGATCAGAACACGTTTTCTCAGTCCATCGGTTACGTCAATGAGCAATTCAAAGACCAGCCGCTGCTTCAGGCACGAATGCTGTATGTCATCGCGACCACAGCTCAACGACTCGGCCTGCTCGAACGCGCTGATGATCCGCTGACGCGTTCCTTTTCAGTCTTCCAAGACAAGCTCGGCAACGAGCACCCGGACACCCTGCGTTCGATGAACGCCATGGGCCGGCTGCTGCAGTCACAAGGCAAGCTCGCCGAGGCCGAGTCGTACTTCCGTTCCGCATTGGAGGATTCTCGGCGTGTACTCGGTAACCGTCATCCGGACACCCTGACCGCTCTGAGAAACATGGCCGGGTTGCTTCATGCACAGGATAACTTATTCGAGTCCGAATCACTCTTTCGCGAAGCGTTGGCGAGTAGTCAGTGGGTGCTCGGTGACGATCATCCGACAACGCTTGCCGTGATCGACAGTCTTGGCAATGTGCTCCGCTCACAGGGAAGATTGCGCGAAGCGGCGTTCTACATGCTAAGAGCCATGGATGGCTTCCGCAGAGAATTAGGCGATACGCATCCCAGCACGCTGGCCTCGATCAGCAACATGGGATCGTGGCTGGATTCACAAGGACGGTTGGCCGAGGCGGAGCCGTACATGCGCGAAGCCATGGATGGATTTCGTCGCATTCTCGGCGACGATCATCCGAGCACGTTGGCATCGATGTACAACCTTGGCAACCTACTCACTGACTTGCGAAGGTACGAGGACGCGGAGCCATATCTTCGCGAATCAATGCAGGGCTATCGCAGGCTGTATGGCGAAGACCACCATGACACGCTTGACTTAGTGACAAGTCTTGGTGAAGTGCTGTACATGCAGGAAGATCCATACGAGGCAGAACCATACATAATCGAAGCGGCACAGGCTACTAAGCGGGTACTCGGACCAGATCACCCAACCACGCTTCGTGCGATCCACAACATGGGTGTGCTTCATTTCTCGCAGCATCGCTTCGCTAAGGCCGAGATGTATCACCGCGAATCGCTTGAAGGGAATCGCCGCGTGTTCGGCGCTCATCACATCAGGACACTTACAGCGATCGAGGAACTGTCTGAAACGTATATGAATATGGGTCGTCGTGAGACGAGGCTCTTCCGCAATTTAAACCGTGCTGTTGCTGAAATGACCAAAGCGTACGACCTTTGTCTAGCGGGGCTCGGATCAGAAGACGACCGCACTCGGAACATCGCGGCCGAGATCGCTTCATATTATGATGAGTGGCATACAATCAGGCCCGACGCTGGCCACGATGCGAGTGCCGCCGAGTGGCGCGTGAAGGCCGGCGGCGAATAGACCCGGTCGCCGCGCTGGCATCGGTGCCGCGCGATGCCCGCGGAGCGTCTGAGGCAAACACACCCTCACCCCAACCCTCTCCCACGGGGCGCGTAAGAGGGAGCCGAGACCGTCCGCGTCGCGTGTGCCCCGGTGCAGCACGCAACGGCCCCGGTCCATACGGACTCCGCCCCGGTCCACGGACCCTGTGCCCCGGTACACAGGTGCTCTACCCCGGTACACAGGTGCTGTGCCCCGGTTTGTTGCACCGATGCCCCGGTCTCTTGCATCCATGGACCGCCTGCGGCTTCAGTCCGCCCCCGCGCGCACCGATGCTCCGAGCGGGAACGGTCGTTCCCATTGCCCATTGCCCGCACGCCACTGCCCCGAAACCGATTGCCCTTCAGCTCATGCCCACCACGCTGCCACGCACGATCGCCGGACGCATCGCCTTCTACCGCGAGCGGATCGCCGCGTGGGCGGCGGACCCGGCGGCGATCGGCCTGACGCCCGCGACGGTGGACGCGGTCGCGGATGCCGTCGAGCGGGCGGAAGCCGCAGCGGAACGCGCTGAGGCATCGCGCCAGCGGACCAAGAACGACACCACGCTCCAGCGAGAAGCGCTCCGCAAGCTCAACGACATAGGCTCGGGCGCGATCGCCGGCATCCGGGCCCACGCGGATCTGTCTGACGATTCACTGGCGGTCTTCGGCGCTGCCAAGCTGACGCCCACCAAGACCAGCGGCCCGCCCAAGCCCGCGCCCGCCGCAGCACGGAACCCAAGCGCGACGCTGCTGACCTCCGGCGCGGTGCGGCTGGCGTGGGAGGGCACCACGGCCAACGGGACGTTCTACGACGTGTACCGCCAACTGGGTCGCCGGCTTGATGGCCAGCAGCACGCCCAACTCTACCGCAGCGCCGGCTCCGGCAGCGACCCGGGCGTTGCGGGCTTCACGCTGATCGGCTCGAGCGCGACGCGGTCCTTCGACGACGGCACCGTTCCGGCGGGCACGCCGCGGGTGTCGTACTTCGTCGTCGCCCGCCGGGGCCCCTTGATCGGCCCGATGTCGCAGACCGCGGTGATCCGGTTCGGGATGCCGACGCGCTCGCTGGCGAGGACCGTCCGCCGAGCGGCGTAGCACGTGCCGGTACGGACTCCGGGATCGACCTTTGAGCCGCAGCGTTCCGTCCTGTACCATTGCAATTGATTGGAACGATGATACTGACCCGGAGAATACGCCGTGATGATTCGTATGCGCGTCCCATCGGCAGCAACCGTAGCCGCCGCCGTTATGACCGCATCCGCCGCATCAGCCCAGGTCAGCCCGGTGCGGTCGAGCGTCGAGTCCGATGCGCTCATTGGACTCAGCGTGGTCGGCCTGAGTGATCAGCTCACGGTTGCGGATGACCAGGGCACTGCGACCGGCCCGCTCGGGCAGGTCTCGTCGCCGATCGGGATCAGCAGCGGCGACGGCGTTTTTAGCGCCGACGCCACGAGCGCAGCCGCGTTCGTCGATGAAGCGTCGGGCAGCTTTGTCGCCACGCAGACCTATCGCGGTGTCCAGACCAACGATGAACCGACAGCGCAGAGCTTCACGCACAACCTGAGCAGCACGTTCGAGTACGACTTCACGCTCCCCGCCGAGGGCAGCATCAACTTCCAGGGCGACCTGTTCAACTCGGGCCCATCGTTCATCGGTTTCACGGCGCGTGTGCGGGTCTTTCAAGAGTTCATGCCCGGAAGCGGCTTTACTGGCGCATTCTTCGATGAAAATTTCACCGATCTGACGACCGCGGAACCGACGGCGTTCGCGGCTACGGTGCCGCTGAACGCGGCCTCGGGCAGCTACCGGGTGAGGCTCAGCCTCCAGCACAGCGGCAATTCCGTACTCGATACACCGGAGGAAAACGGTTCGCTCACTATCGACTGGTCGATCACCGCCACAACGCCATGCCCCGCCGATGTCAACGGCGACGGCACGCTCGATGACTCCGACTTCTTCGCCTGGGTCACGGCCTTCACCGCGACCCCGCGCACGCCCGAGCAGGAGGCCGCCTGCGATGTCAACCGCGACGGCTCGTGCACCGACAGCGACTTCTTCGCTTGGGTGACATTCTTTACCGGTGGCGGGTGCGAGCAGTTGTGATAATCGTCGTTGGAAACCGAGCAGGTTCCGGAGCCAGGGAGTTCCCATGAAGGCTGTGATTCGGTACCGAAACAAGACGTGCTGTCGTTCGTGGCGTCCGCTCGAGGCAGATACCTTCCTGTGCCAGATACCTTCCTGTGCTTTCTCCTGGAACTTCTCAAGCGCAAGCTCGGACGCTCGCTCAATCAACGAGATCAGCATCGCTGGGCCGAGCCGCCGTTGGTCGTGGTAGACACTACGAACGGACTGCTCTGCACTGAGTTGCGCAGGATTCCGCAAGTAGCCCCGCCCGGATTCGAACCGGGGACCGAGCGATTATGAGTCGCCAGCTCTGACCGCTGAGCTACGGGGCCGTTGCTACAGCCTAGCAGCGCCAACACCCCCGGTACGCGCCCCGACCTATTCCCTATTTGATGTAGAGCATCTCGCGGTACGTAGGCATCGGCCACAGATCCGCGGCCACGCCCGCCTCGATCGCGTCGCCCAACTCGCGGAGCTGGTTCATCAGCGGCTTGGCGACGTCACGGGCATACTCGCACGCCTTCTGCTCTGACTCCGGAAACGCCTCCGCCGCCGACTCCAGCTCGGTGATCCCGGACCGGAAGCGCTCCACAAGGTCCACAAACGCATCGAGCCCCGTTCTCTGGTCACCCACGTCGACCCCGGCGGCCTCGGTCGCGGCGATCCCCTGCGCGAGCATCGTCTGGTGCTTGATCGCGGCCGGCAGGATGTGACGACGAGCCAGCTCCAGCATCACGCCGATCTCGATATGCAGCTGGGTGGCGTACGTCTCCATGAAGATCGTCGCTCGGCTGGCCAGCTCCTGCTTGTTCAGCACCTTGTACTTGGAGAACAGCGAGGCGTTCTTCTTCGCGAGCAGGGCCGGGAAGGCATCGGCGCTCTCGCGCAGGTTCGGCAACCCTCGCTTCTCGGCCTCTTCTTCCCAGGCCTGTGTGTAGTTGTCGCCGTTGAACACAACAGGCTTGTGCTCCTTGATGACTTTCTTGAGCACCGCCTTGACCGCGCTCTGGATCTTCGCCGGCGTCGGGTCCTTGCCCGCGGCCTGCTCCAGATCCGTCACGATCGTATCGAGCGATTCGGCAACGATTGTGTTGATCACCGTGGCGGGCCACGCGGCGGCTGACGTCGACCCGACAGCGCGGAACTCGAACTTATTCCCTGTAAACGCGAACGGGGAGGTCCGGTTCCGATCGCCAGAGTGGCGGGGCAGATCGGGCAACGTCGAGGCACCAAGGTCCATCTTACCGCCTCGGAGTGTCCTTGTCGGAGAGCCCTTTTCCAGCTGCTCGATCAGGTCCGTCAGCATATCTCCGAGGAAGATCGAGATGATCGCCGGCGGGGCCTCGTTCGCCCCAAGGCGGTGATCGTTGCCGATCGAGGCGATGGACGCACGCAGCAGGTCCGCGTGAACGTGGACTGCGCGGATAACCGCGCACAGGAAGACCAGGAACTGCATGTTCGTATGCGTTTCATCCCGCGGGTCCAGAAGGTTGACACCCGTATTCGTCGACAGCGACCAGTTCGTGTGCTTGCCAGAGCCGTTCATGCCGGCAAACGGCTTCTCGTGCATCAGACACTTCAGGCCGTACCGCAACGCAACTCGACGGAGCATCTCCATGCAGAGCATCTGATGGTCGCACGAAACGTTCGCCTGCTCAAACAGCGGCGCGATCTCGTACTGACCCGGCGCGACCTCGTTGTGCCGCGTCTTGACAGGCACGCCAAGGCGGTACAGCTCACGTTCCGCCTCGGCCATGAACGCGAGCACGCGCGGCGGGATCGCCCCGAAATAGTGATCCGAGAGCTCCTGGCCCTTCGCCGGCGCAAGGCCGAACACCGTCCGCTCGCAGACCTGCAGGTCGGGGCGTCCGCCCACGAAGTGCCGATCGACCAGGAAGTACTCCTGCTCGCAGCCGAGCGTGCTGTAGATACGCTCGACGCCGTCATCGGCGCCGAAGAACGCGAGCACCCGCAGAGCCTGCTTCGAGATCGCGTCCATCGAGCGCAGCAGGGGGGTCTTCTTGTCGAGAGCCTCGCCGGTCCATGAGACGAACGCCGTCGGGATGCAGAGCGTCACGCTGTTGACACCACGGAGCAGGAACGCGGGGCTGGTTGCGTCCCACGCCGTGTAGCCCCGCGCCTCGAACGTCGGCCGAAGCCCGCCCGACGGGAAGCTCGACGCGTCGGGCTCGCCCTGAACGAGGTTGGTGCCCGACAGGCTGGCGATCGCGCGTCCAACACCGTCAGGATCGAACAGCGCATCATGCTTCTCAGCCGTCGAGCCGGTCAGCGGGTGGAACCAGTGCGTGAAGTGCGTTGCGCCCCGATCGACCGCCCAGTCTTTCATCGCAGCCGCGACAACACCCGCCACGTCCGCATCCAGAGGCGAACCGAGCTCGATCGTCCGAAGCAGCCGCTTGAGAACGTCTTTCGGCAGGCGCTCGCGCATCTCAGGAAGGCTGAACGCGTCGGATCCGAAAATCTCGTCAACCGTTCCCTCGACCGCCGGCGGGCGGGATTCCATGCTCCAGCGTGTCGCCGCTTCCACTGCCGACTGACGAATCCGTTCGATGTTCATCCCGACTGCTCCGCTGCCAAGGCACGTTCACGAATAGCCGCCGGACGCCCCGGCGTTCGGGTTATTCTTCCAGTGACCGGGCGTGCAGCAAGCCCCGGCAGACGAATCCGGCCAAGATCGTTGCATACAACCGTGAACCTGTGTCAGCCCGGGGCCGCTCGGAGGCCACCCGCAAGCTCCGCAACAAACCGCTCCGTCACGGCCTCGGCGTCGCCGTCCGCTTCGCCCTGACGACGAACCAGCGCGCTGCCAACGATCGCCGCGTCAGCGTGCCGGACCACAGCCTCGACGTGAGCCGAAGTCGAGATCCCGAAGCCGACCGCGAGCGGCAGATCGGTCGCACCTCGCAGCATCGCCACCCGAGCCCCGATCGCCGGCGCGTCGCTCCGCTCGCCCGTAATCCCTGACCGGGCAAGCACGTAGACGAAACCGGTGCATACCTCGGCGATCGCAGCCGCCCGCGCATCGGGCGTTGTCGGCGCGATCAGTAGGCTGCACGACGCCCCGTGCGACGCCGAGGCCTCCACATACGGCCCCGATTCCTCGATCGGCACATCCGGAAACAGAAACCCGTCGATCCCGGCAGCGACCGCCCGCGAGACATAGGCCTCAGGACCCCCGGCCCGGTGCACGATCGAGCCCGAGACCATGCTGACAAGCCCGATCTCCAACTCGCTGCGCACCGCCGCGATCTCGTCGAGCACCCCATCGGGCGAAGCCCCCGCACCCAGAGCCTCGTGCATCGCCGATGCCACGACAGGCCCGTCCGCCACCGGATCCGAGAACGGCATCCCGATCTCCACGATCCCGGCGCCGCTCCGCGCTGCCGCGCGGACCAGCCCCCCGGTGGTGCCAGCAGTCGGGTAGCCGCCCACCAGGAACGGCATCAGTGTCCCGCGCCCCGCGGCCCGGTCACGCTCAAACACCCCGCGGATCCGATCGATCCCCATGCACAGCTCCCGCGCGATCCGCGCTTACCCGACTATCTCCGGCAGCGCATCGAGCCCCTCGGTCAGAACCCGGGGGCCTTCGGCGGTCACCAGCACGTCGTGTTCGTAGTGCACGCTCAGCGAACCATCGGCCGTGAACACCGGCCACGACTTCGGTTCCGAACGAGTCTGGCCCGTGCCCACGGCGAGCATCGGCTCCACAGCCATCAGCATGCCAGGCTCCAGCACGAGACTCCCGTCGGGCCACTCACCGAACGAGCCCAGCGCCGGGACCACGTTCGAGACGAACGGCGGGCCGTGCAGCGATCGGCCGTACCCGTGCCCGCCCAGCCCACGCGTCAGATGGAAACCCGCCTCGGCCTCGACGACCCGCTGGACGGTCCGGGCCCATTCAACAAGCTTCGAACCTGGCTTCAGTTCTGCCACGCCGGCCGAGATCGAGTCCCGACCGGCATGCATCAGCCGGGCGGCCTCATCGCTCCGCTCGACCATTGCATAGGTCCAGGCAGCGTCGCCGATCCAGCCACGATGCCACACGCCGATATCCACCGACAGCAGGTCGCCCGCCTTGAGCGGTTCGCTCGTGTAGCCGGCCGTCCCGTGCACGATGCACTCGTTGACGCTCAGGCACGCGTGCGACGGGAACGGGGGCGTCTTCGGCACCCGGTAGCCGAGGAAACAGCTCCTGCAGTCGATGTCTTCCAGCGTGCCACCGACGAACGCGTCGATCTCCGCGAGCGTCTGCCCCTCGCGTAGAAAACCCGACAGCCGACGGTGCACCTCCACGACGCACTGCGCAGCCTGCCACGCAGCCTCTTCGTCGGCACCTGTGACCAAGGGGATCCGTGACACAAGCTATGCTAGCCGCGTCCCACGGGGACACCACCGGCAAGGTCTACGATCGCACTCGTGCGTGCCGCGCTGCTGGTCAACCCGATCGCCGGTCGAGGGCAAGCACTCCAGCACGCCCGGCAGATCATGAACAATCTCGAGAAGTGCGGTATCCACGCACGAATCGAGATGGATCCTGCACGCGGCTTTCCCGCGGGCACGCCCAGCCACGCCATCGCGGTCGGGGGAGACGGCACCATCCACCGGTGGCTGCCCGCCCTCGTCAAACACGAGGTCATCCTCTGGCATGCGCCGTTGGGCACCGAAAACCTCTTCGCGCGCCACTACGGCATGTCACGTGACCCCAACGACATCCGCAGAGCGCTCCGGGCTGGCCGCACAGCACGCCACGACCTCGGGCGGTTCGACGGCACGCTCTTCGCCATCATGGCCAGCCTGGGCCCCGACGCCGCGATCGTGCGACGCGTCAATCATCACCGCACGGGGCGCATCACGCGGCTCTCATACGCTCATCCGACCCTGCAGGAACTGCGGTTCGGCCAGCCCGGCCACCTCCGCCTTTCGATCGACAGCGCACCCTACCTCGAACGCCGCGGCATGCTCGTGATCGCCGTGCTTCCCGGGTACGGAGGCGGGCTCAACCCGGCGTGGGAAGCAACCTCGGACGACGGCATGCTCACGGCCGTTCACATACCAGGCAGATCCGCGCTGACCGTCGGCTTCAAACTCGCGTGCTCATGGCTGAGGGACCATTCGGCTATTGCCGGCCGAGAGCTATGGCATGCCGCGACCATCGAGATCCAGACTGCTGGGGACACACCGGTCCAGCTCGACGGCGACCCCTTGGAGATGACTCCAACCCCTACGCTCCGCTGCGAGTCTCTGCCTCGTGCGCTACGCGTGCTGCTCCCTGCGATCTGACCCGCTTTTCGCGGCTCAGACGACGCGTTCGCCCGCGATCCACACGCACGCGACAGGATTGTGCCCGAAGCGGTACGCCACATCGCGCGGGTCCGGCGTGTCGAGCAGCACAAGATCAGCGTTGGCTCCTACCTCAAGCCTGCCTCGATCGGCAAACCCCAGCAGGTCCGCCGCGGACCGCGTCACGCAGCGGACGGCCTCGGCAGGCGTCAGCCCGAGCCGCCGAACCGCGATCGCCACGATCATCGGCAACGAGCCGCTCGGTGCGCTACCAGGGTTGTAGTTGCTCGCCAGCGCCAGCTTCCCGCCGAGATCCAGGAACCGGCGCCCGTCCGCGTAGCGATCGTCCAGATGCCACCCGCACGCAGGAAGCATCACACCGAAGCTATCCGACGCCGCGAGCATCTCCAGCGAATCCGGACGGCTCGCCTCGAGGTGGTCCACGCTCACCACACCGCGGGCGATCGCTTCGGGGATCATCCCCAGGTCGTGGAACTGATCCGCGTGCACGCGCACCGGGTGGCCCGCCTCGAGCGCCGCATCGACCAGCCTGAGCGTCTCTTCGAGCGACCACGCCCCGCGCTCGCAGTAGGCGTCCACAGCGATGCCAGGGAACTCCGCCGTCACAGCGGGCAGCGTCTGCTCGATGGCCCGCCGGACCCCTCCGTCCGCCAGATCAGGATCCTTCGCGTGCCCGATGCACGCCGTCGGCACGACCGCGCCAGCCCATTGCTCGCCCGCACGCGTCACGGCCCGGAGCATCGCCAGCTCCGATTCGGTGTCAAGCCCGTACCCGGACTTGATCTCGGCCGCCGTCGTCCCGTGCCGGAGCATCTGGTCGAGATGCCGCAGCGTCGCATCGGCCAACTCGCCCTCGCTGGCATCGCGCACCGCACGGACCGTCGCCATGATCCCCCCGCCAGATGCGAGGATGTCAAGGTACGGCTCGCCCCGGAGCATCCGCTCCCACTCATCGAGCCGACATCCCACCCAGCACGCGTGCGTGTGACAGTCCACCAGCCCCGGCAGCACAGCCATGCCTTCCGCATCGACGGCATGCGTGAGGACGGTGCTGCTCGCCGAACGGCTCGGCTCGATCGAGACGATCCTGCCGCCGCTGCACGTAAGCGTACACAGCTCTTGTTTCCCCGAGCCGCGATCAAGCATCGCCCGTTCAAGGCGGAGATCACCCGCCACGGGTGCCTCCCCGGTGCGCGAGCCCTTCAAGGAATGCCAGCAGAAGCATCGCCGCGACCCGCGCAGTCCGGTGGTCATCGTCGCGCGGCGGGCAGAGCTCCATCAGATCGAAGCTGCGCACCCGCTCGGACCGCCCCGCCGCGTGCGCCCAGCGCCGCGCGCGCCCAGCCGTCATCCCGCACGGGTTCCGGGCGCTGACCCCTGGCGCCGAGGCCGAGTCGATCGCGTCTAGATCGATGCTGACGAACACATCCTCACCGGTCCACTCATCCTCCGGCTCGATCGCATCGATCCGCCCGCCGTGAGCCGTGAACCACCGGACATGCTCGTGGGAGTTGACGAACGGGTCGAGACCGATGACATCCAGCCGTTTGACGCCGCACCGCTCGACGAGCGCTCGGAACGGCATACCGGAGCCGGGGGCTTCGCGCACATCGAGGTGTGCGTCGAGATAGATACCGCAGATCCCGGTGTGACGCTCCGCGACCGGGCGCACGAAGGCGTAGGTCAGGTCGTGCCCGCCGCCGATCCCGACCGGCAGCAGGCCCGCATCCAGCAGCGCCGCGGCGGCCGACGAGACCCGATCGTGCGTTTCGGTGAGGTCGTCCGAGGGTTGGATATCGCCCGCATCGAAGACTCTCGGCCACGAGAACCCCTCCGGATCCGCCACGCCGTAGCCCGCGAGCGCACGCCGGAATGCCGCAGGGCCCTCCGAAGCGCCCGCGTTCCCCCCGTTCAGGCGCACACCCAGATCATCAGGCAGCCCGAGCAGACCGACGCGGCAGGTGCTCGGATCGTCGGTTTCGATCAGGCTCGCGAACCGCGTCGCGGGGGATTCCGGCCACATCACAGAACGCGTGTGCGGGATCAGCATGGCTTCAGTCTACCGGCGCGATCAGCCTGGGATATCGACATCCAAATCTGCGGCGCAACGCCTCGCGGTCTCGTAGCCTGCATCCGCGTGGCGGAAGACCCCCATCATCGGGTCGTTGGTCAGAACCCGTCGGACGCGATCAGCGGCCTCGGGCGTGCCGTCGGCGACGACAACCTGCCCAGCGTGCTGGCTGAACCCGATGCCGACGCCCCCGCCGTGGTGAAGGCTCACCCAGCTCGCGCCGCTGGCGACGTTGACCATCGCGTTGAGCAGCGGCCAGTCCGATACCGCATCCGTCCCGTCGAGCATGGCCTCCGTCTCGCGGTTCGGGCTCGCGACCGAGCCGCAGTCCAGGTGGTCGCGACCGATCACGACCGGCGCCGCAAGCCGACCGTCGGCGACCATCTCATTGATCAGCAGCCCTGCCCGGTCGCGCTCGCCCAAGCCGAACCAGCAGATCCTCGCCGGCAGCCCCTGCCAGCCGAACCGCGGCTCGCATCGCCCGAAATCGGCCGCGAGCAGCGCGTCAGGGTTCGCGTGGCACCCGATCAGCCAGGCGTGCAGACGCTCGTTGAACCCGCCTGCGTCGCGTGGGAAGGCCTGCAGCAGCGCATGATCGGTCTTGTAGATGTCCACCGGATCGCCCGACAACGCCGCCCACCGGAACGGTCCACGGCCGAGGCAGAACTGCTCGCGGATATACGCCGGCACGAAACCCGGAAAGGCAAAGGCATCAGACACGCCCTCGTCGAGCGCGCGCTGACGGATGTTGTTGCCGTAGTCGAACGTGACCGCGCCGCGGCGTTGCAGCTCGACCATCGCGCGCACATGCCGCGCCATCGATGCGAGGCTGAGCCTCTGATACTCAGCGGGATTGCGCTTCCGCTCTAGCTCGGCCTGCCCGAGCGTGTACTCGACGGGCACGTAGCCGTCGAGCGGGTCGTGGGCGCTGGTCTGGTCCGTCAGAACGTCAGGCGTGATGCCGCGCTCGAGCATGCGCTCAAGCAGATCGACGGCGTTGGCGTGCACGCCGACCGAGACCGCCCGCTTTGCATCTGCGAGTACGCGGGCTCGGTCGATCGCGGCATCGATATCCTCCACAACCTCGTCGAGATACCTGTCGTGAAGCCTGCGGTCGAGCCGTTCGCGGTCGACGTCGGCGATCAGGCAGGTGCCCCTCGCGAGCGTGATCGCGAGCGGCTGGGCGCCGCCCATCCCTCCGCACCCGCCGGTGACGCAGAGCCGGCCCGCGAGGTCGCCCCCGTCCGACCCCGCGCCGAAGTGCTGCCGGCCGCACTCGGCGAAGGTCTCGTACGTGCCCTGCAGGATCCCCTGCGTGCCGATGTAGATCCACGAGCCCGCGGTCATCTGGCCGAACATCATCAGGCCCTTGGCCTCCAGGGCATCGAAGTGCTCCTGCGTCGCCCAGTGCGGGACCAGGTTGCTGTTGGCGATCAGGACCCGTGGAGCATCGGCGTGCGTCCGGACTACGCCCACCGGCTTGCCCGACTGCACGAGCAGCGTCTCATCCGGCGCAAGACGCTCGAGTGTGGCACAGATCGCATCGAACGCAGCCCAGTCCCGGGCCGCCCGCCCGCGGCCGCCGTACACAACCAGCTTCTCAGGTGCTTCAGCGACCTCGGGATCGAGGTTGTTCATCAGCATGCGGAGCGCACCCTCTGCCTGCCAGGTCGTGCAGGTCTTGGTCGCGCCGCGTGGCGCCCGGATCACCCTTGCCGATAGCTCACCCATCCGTCTCGCTCCTGTTCATGCCGCCCCGTCCGACCAGAGCACGAGATCAACGAGTGCGCCGAACTCGCCCGCAACGATCGCGTCGCGCAGCGTTTCGAGATCGCCCGAAGGCGAACGATCATCCTCCAGCCGATCCACACGCTCGCGGACCATCGCGTGCGCACGCTCGAGCACGTGGCCGGTTCGCAGCGGGCGATGATGGTCGATTGCCTCGGCGGCGCACATCAATTCAGACGCGACAACAGAAGCCGTCAGCTCCACGGCCCGGCGTGCCTTGGCGGCCGATCGGGGCCCGAAGCTGTTGTAATCTTCGACGCCGGCGCTCGTGCTCAGGTTCGCGACCGATGCCGGGCTCGCCAGGCCGATCAGCTCGTTGCAACAGGCCGCGGCGGTGTACTGCACGATCATCAGCCCTGAGGTCAGCCCGGGCCGCGTCGCGAGATAGGGCCGCAGAGCCGCCTCGGTGTCGGTCCCGGCGAGCATGTAGAACACGCGTCGCTCAGACATGCCGGCGATGTGCGACAGCGCGATGGCCAGGTGGTCCAACGGCAGCGCGATGGGCATGCCGTGGAAGTTGCCGGCGCTCACGAGCGTGCCGGTGCCTTCTCCCTCGAACAGCAGCGGGTTGTCGGTGACAGCACCGAGCTCCAGCCGCACGCTCCGCGCGATAGCGCGGCAGGATTCGATCACGGCCCCGAGCACTTGCGGCTGGCAGCGCAGCGAGTATGGATCCTGCACGCGGGAGTCGTTGAGCTTGTGGGAGTCAACAATCTCGCTCCCGGCAAGCAGATCGCGCAGGATCGAGGCGGCGTGCCCGACGCCCGGGTGTGCCCGCAGCGAGGCGACCCGTGTGTCGAGGAACGCGTCGGTTGCCTTGCAGGCATCGATCGCGAGCCCGCCCGCGACCAGACCCGCTGCCAGGACGTGCGCGGTGTCAACCAAGAGCAGCGATGCCTCAGCGGCCATCAGGTGCGTGCCGTTGATCAGAGCCAGCCCCTCTTTGGGCGCGAGTGACAGCGGCTTGAGACCGGCGGCCGCGAGTGCCTCGGCACCGGGCAGCTGGGTATCTCCGACTCGTGCCCGGCCCTCGCCGAGCAGCACGAGGCTGGCGTGCGCGAGCGGCGCAAGATCGCCGGACGCGCCAACGGATCCGATCGATGGAACAATCGGCGTTACACCCGCGTTCAGCAGCCCCAGGATCGTTTCAACGACGATCGGGCGCACACCCGAGGCCCCCCGGCTCAGCGAGGCGGCCAGGATCACCAGCATCGCGCGGACGGTCTCGTCCGGGAGGGGCTCGCCGATGCCCGCCGCGTGTGACCGGACCAGGTTCAGCTGGAGCTGCACGAGCTCATCGGTTCCGACGCGCGTCCGGCTCAGCGATCCGAAGCCGGTGTTTACGCCGTAGTGCGGCTCGCCGTCGGAAGCGACGCGGTCGAGCGCCGCCCTCGCGCGATCGAGCAACGGTCGCTGGGACTCGGCCAGCCTGACCGGGATCGCCCGGCGGGCGACGGCATCGACGTGCTCGATCCGCAGCGGTGAGCCATCGAGCACCAGTGGAGCGTCGGTCATGGTTGCATGGCTCCGGCAGCGGCGTGGACCCGCTTGCTGGAGCGTACCCCGGGTTGGCTATGGAGAAAACCGGCCAAGCGTATCAAGCCGCTCCGCCCAGCCCGGCTCGGGCAGGAAGGTCAGCCCCGGAACCGGCTCTGCCAGGTCGGGCGTCACGGTGACCCGCAGTTCGACGTGGAAGTCGGCCAGCAGGGCATTGCCCCGCACCGTGGGGCTGCCACGGCTCTCATCGAACCAGCGCTGCCCACGATCCGGGCCGTCGTCGAAGTTGTAGAGCGTGTGGGTCCCGATCAGGATCGTCCGCGAGGCGTCCAAGATCCTTGGCATCCGTCCGCCCGCCGGCGGCACGAGCGTGGGCACGGCGTCGCGGGAGGGGTCGTCATCGGGCGCGTGGTCGTTGAGGGTGTAGCTTGCCCCGATGAAGTCGTACATCGAGTCCGTCGAGTCGAGACCGGGCACCGGCAGGCCTGTGTTCTCTGCCCCGCGATCGAGCGGCGACTCGAAGAACGGCACCTCGACGACTCCGGGTTCCGAGTCTGGCTGAGGAGCGGCGTCGATCAGATACCGGTTCAGCGGGCGGCGTTCGGCGCCGAATTCGTTGATCCCAAGAAACGGAAGCTGACCCTTCTTGCCAGCGAAGAGCGAGCCGACCGGAGTAGGGGCGGGGCCGCCGGTATCGATCAGCACCTGCGGCAACGCGTCGCGGTGATCGATCAGGTACTGCGATGTCGCTACGCCGATCTGCTGGAGCTTCGAGCCGCAGACGGTGATGCGCGCCGAGAGGCGTGCGCCAGCGAGCGTGGGCAGCAGGATGCCCACAAGCAGGGCGATGATCGCGATGACCACCAGCAGTTCGATAAGGGTGAAAGCTCGTGATCGGGTGTGCTTCGTCACGCGCAACTGTACCGCGAGGCACCGGCTGCGTCTTCGCTAAGCGTCCGGTCCGGTCGGTTCGCCGCTGATCGGATTGTTGAAGTGCCCGTCCTGAATCGGGACGACAACCTCGAGCACGTGCTGGAGCACGCTCGCGGGCGAGCCGACGGCGTCGACTTCGTGGATGATCGAGCTGTCATAGTGGCCGAGCACAGGAGCGGTTTCGTCCTCGTAGATTCGCCAGCGGTTGCGGATCACATCCTCCTTCGCATCATCGATCCGATTTTCCTTCAGTGCGCGGCGACGGAGGCGTTTGATCATGGCCTCCTTATCGGGGCAGACCAGGTGCACGATGCCCAGCACATCGATGTGCTTGTCCATCAGATCCGCCTGCTCGACATTGCGGGGGATGCCGTCGAGGATGAGCAGATCGTCGTGGGTCTTGTAGAGGCTCAGGATCGTCTGCGCGTGGACGTTCTCGACCCACATCTCAACCGTGACCTCGTCGGGAACGAGCTCGCCCTTGGATGAGTACTCGTAGAAGACGCGGCCGAGGTCGGAGTGGATATCCAGCGAGCGGAACACCTCTCCACAGGAAAGGTGGAAGAAGCCGGGGATCCGGCCGAGGATCGCGCCCTGGGTGCCCTTGCCGGCGCCGGGGGCACCGAACAGCAGAATGCATTGATACTTGGGGTGTTTGTGGGCGTCGCTCATGGCCGGTCTCCTTGCGAGAACGCCTGCTATCGGGCAGAATCCGTCAGATGTATACAGGATAGCCGACAGCGGGCGCAAAGAAACGCCCGCCGTGTCCGACGGGCGCGCCTTGGTTGATGTGTGTTGCGGAGACTCAGCTGCCCGAGGCGATGACTTCCTTCTGGAGGCTCGGGGGCATCGGCCGGTAGGCCAGGAACTCCATCGAGCTCGCGGCCCGACCCTGGCTGATGCCGCGGAGGGTTGTGGTGTAGCCGAACATCTCGCTCAAAGGGACCTCGGCGGTGACCGCCTTGACGTGGCCGCGGTCCTCGGTGTCGTTGATCATGCCCCGGCGGCTGGATAGATCGCCGGTGACGTTGCCAAGGTAGTCGTCGGGCGTGATGATGACGACCTTCATGATCGGCTCGAGCAGCACGCTGCCCGCACGCCCGACTGCGTCACGCAGGGCCAGGCGGCCGGCCTGTTCGAACGCGACCTGGCTCGAGTCGACCTCGTGGTACGAGCCGTCGATCAACTCCGCGCAGATGTTGATCAGCGGGTAGCTAGCCGAGACGCCCGACTTGGCGGTCTCGCGGATGCCGGCCTCGACAGAGGGTATGAACTCCTTGGGGATCTTCCCGCCGACGATCGAGTTCTTGAACGCGATGTTGTCGTCGAATTTCAGGCCCTCGGTCTCGGCCTCCTCCGGTGTCATGGGCCTGAGGTTGATCACGCAGTGGCCGAACTGGCCGCGGCCGCCGGTCTGCTTCTTGAATTTGCCCTCAACCTTGGTGGCCTCGCCCTTGACCGCCTCGCGATAGGAGACGCGTGGCTTGCCGACCTCGACACCGATCTTCATGTCACGCACGAGCCTGTTCTTGATGATCTCGAGGTGGAGCTCGCCCATGCCGGCGATGATGGTCTGGCCCGTCTCATCGTCGTAGTGGCTCTGGAATGAAGGATCCTCACGGCGGATGGTGACCAGCGCTTCGCCGAGCTTGCGGTTGTCGTCGGCCGAGTTCGGCTCGATCGACATGCTGATGACCGGATCGGGAAAATCCATCCGCTCGAGGATGATCGGATCGTCGGGGTCGCAGAGCGAGTCACCCGTGATCGAGTCCTTGATGCCGACGACCGCGACGATGTTGCCAGCGCCGACCTCCTCGAGGGCTTGGCGGTCCTTGGCGTGCATCTCGAAGATGCGGCTGATGTTCTCCTTCTTGCCGTTGCCAGGGTTGAGCACACGGCTGCCCTTGGTCACCTTGCCCGAGTAGATCCGCATGTAGGTCAGGTCGCCGTGGGCATCGTTGACGACCTTGAAGACCAGGGCACTGAAGCCGGCGTCGTCGGAGTGCGGGCGGGTGAGCTTCTCGTCCGGGTCGCGCGGGTTCTCGCCCTGCACATCGGGGACCTCGTTGGGGCTGGGCAGGAAGTCGATCACGCCGTCGATCAGCCGCTGCACGCCGACGTTCTTCAGGGCCGAGCCGCAGAAGACCGGGTTGCACTCGAGCGCGATGGTGCCCTTGCGGATCGCCTTCTTGATCTCTTCGACCGTGATCGAATCCTCGTCCTCGAGGTAACGCTCCATCAGGTCGTCATCGAGCGCGACGGCCCCCTCGATCAGGTCATGGCGCCACTTCTTTGCACGCTCGAGCTGGTCCTCAGGGATGTCCTTCTCGGTGACCTTCGCGCCCATCGACTCAACGTCGAAGTAGTACGCCTTCATGCCGAGCAGGTCGATGATGCCCGCGAGCTCGTTGCCGTGGCCGATCGGGATCTGGACCGCGATCGGGTTGGCCCCGAGGCGTTTCTTGATCGAGTCGAAGCTGAAGTCGAAGTCCGCGCCGAGCTTGTCCATCTTGTTGATGAAGCACATGCGGGGGACCTCGTAGCGGTCCGCCTGGCGCCAGACGGTCTCGGACTGGGCCTCGACACCCTCCTTGCCGTCGAAGACCGCCACGGCGCCGTCGAGCACGCGGAGCGACCGCTCGACCTCGATGGTGAAGTCGACGTGGCCCGGGGTATCGATCAGATTGATCTTGAAATCGACACCGTCTTTCGTCCAGGGGCAGGTGGTGGCGGCTGACTGGATCGTGATGCCGCGCTCCTGCTCCTCTTGGAGGAAGTCCATCGTCGCGGTGCCCTCGTGAACCTCACCGAGCTTGTAGTTCTTGCCCGTGTAGTACAGGATGCGCTCGGTGACGGTGGTCTTGCCCGCGTCGATGTGGGCGACGATGCCGATGTTCCGGATGTTCGACAGGTCGGTGGCCATGGTCGGAGTCCTCGTTCCGGTCGGCGGTCTGCCGGTCCCGGTGCGTGCTTCTGGGGGGATGTATGGCTTGTTCGCTGGTGGGGTTGGCGTCGGTTCGATGATGCTGGAGGGCTCGGACGAGACGGGAACCCGTCAGGCCGAGCGAGCGGCACAGTGCGTCGGTGTTTCTTCGTCCTCGTCCATCGCGGCTGCTCCGGTGCTCGTGCTCGCCACGGCAATGCGGCTAGATGGCCGCATCCTCCGGGCTATCGACTCCATCGGTCCGAATCGCGGCTGGCTTGCCCGGCGGCCGAGGCGGGCCCCGAGCGTGCCGTTTGACAAACCAGACACGGAATGCTAGCGGGGGTGCGCGGAGCGTCAAGGCAGGAGGCGTTGTGCAGAGCCGTTACCGATCCAAGCCGGCCCACGTCTGGGCTTCCGCCCGCATGCGGTCGGTCAGGCCCGCGAGCGGATCCAGACGCATCGCCTCATCGAGTTCGATCGCCCGGCGGGCCAGGGTGCCGGCCTGCTCGCCTTTGCCCGCTGCGAGCAGCAAACGGGCGGCCCGGTACGGATGGAGGGGGTTGGTCGGATCGAGTTCGCCCGCTCGGGTGGAGGCGGCCGCGGCACGATCGAACAGGCCCGGCTCAGCGGCCGACACCGCGACACGCTCGAGGACCGCGCTCAGCCCCGCGAACCCGCTGGCATCGGCTCGGGTCTCGGTCAACCGTTCGGCTTCAGCGATCGCGTCCGAGAACCAGCCGGACGCCGGCCCCGTCTCGCCGGAACGCGCCCGCGCTTCACCCGCCGAGAGCATCGCCTGGATCAGGGCCTTGGAGGCCGCGGAGTCCGCGGGGAACCGCGCGACCATCGGGCGGAGGAGCGACACGGCTTGCTCGGCGGCATCGCGGACTGCATCGCCAACCAGCCTTTGGTCCGCCGGCGTGACCACGGTCGAATCGAGCTGTTCGGTGAGCGCATAGACCCGTTGGGCGGCCTGCGCGCTGCGGACCATGGCCCGTTCGTAGCGCAGCAGCCCCGCCGCGTTCCACGCCAGCAGGGCCGCGAGCCCACCGAGCAGCACGTACGTACCGGTCTGGCGGATCGGCCCGGCGCGACGCCGAACAGGCATCGCCAGACCGATCAGCAGCATGACGAGCGGCGCCGCTGTGTGGATGAACAGCACCATGTCGAACTGTGCGGCCATGACCAGCGACAGGCCGATGACTCCGTACGCGTGGCGACCGGGCCGGAGCCGCCAGACGACGGCGGCCAGCCCGACCCATGCCGCAAGCCCCACGATCCTGCCGAGCGCGAGCTCGATCGTGGTGGCATCGACCTCGATCGCCGCGTTCGCCACAGTGGGGACCATCGCGATCAACCCCAAGCGCAGAACCACAGTCCGGCGAAGCCCGCTGGCGAAAGCGCCCGGTGATGGGGTTGCGAGCGATCGCGCGATGACGAAACAGCACCCGACGGAGACCGCCGCCCACGCCCAGCCAGCAACACCGAGCATCGCGATCCAGTCCAGCAGCGCGTGGTGCGTGCTGGTGACGCTCTCGGGAGCCGTGGGAGGCTTGGCAAGCACATAGGCCTGCCGGAATCCGGACGGTCCGGTTCCCTCGATCGCGTTCGAAGCGACAACATCGACGCCTCCGACCATGTAGAACCAGCGGAACAGCAGCGAGCGCTCGGTCTCGGGCACGCCGAGCACGCCTCGGGCTACCACGGCCGCGGTCGGCAGCGCGACCGCCCCGAGCAGGGCTGCCCACGCGATCGGCCTTGAGAGCCGACTCGCCACAAGACCCGCCCCGGTGCTCACACACAAGATCAGCGGCCCTGCTTTTGAGCCGGTCACCAGCACCCCCGCGATGCAGGCGGCGAGCCCGCCGAACCCGGCCGCGAGCCATCCGATTGGCACCCGTCTTCGTGCCCGCCAGAGCGCGAGCGCTAGACCGGCGGCGCCCGCAGCCAAGACGGAGGCGAGCACGTTCGATAGCCCGAACCACGCGGTGTGATCGAGCTGGCTCAGCCGCCGCTCGTACTGCGCCGCCGAGGGACCGTCCGGGTCCATGCCTCGGGATTCCAGGATTGCGTCTCGGTTGGCCTCAAAGCTTGTCAGGACCGAAGGACCCTCAAAGAGGATCTGTACCGCGGCCTTCGCCAGCAGCATGCCCGCCAGACCCAGACAGCAGGCCAGCGCGAACCTGCGCCACCTCGGCAGTCCGCCGCACGCCCGGCCCGCAGCCAAGATCGCCCACACGGCCGTCCATGTGCCCGCGGTCGCAAGGGCCTCAGCATCGCCGGAATCGAGCAACAGGGCGCGGACCTGCACGAGGACGCCGCCCGCGAGCGCTGCCAACGAGAGCCAGTCCGATGACCCCCGCAGCCCGACCAGCACAAGTCCTGATCCCACCAGCATCGCCCAAGACAGCCACGCGGACCCGCCCGGCCCGAGCGAGGTGGCGACCAGCGGCTGGCTGAACGGGTCTGCATCCCAGCCTGGGACCGGGTTGTACGTCACGATCGCCCGCGTCAGGACGGCGCACAACAGGATGCCCAGCCCGAGGGCCGCCAGTGTCGGCCGCCCGAACGCGGGTTTGGTGCCCGGCGCCGGGCTCACTCGGGATCCTCTCGGCGGCGTAGGCCGCGCTCGATCCCCGCCAGCAGCAGCAGCGCGAGCAGCGCCTGCACGAGCACGAGCGCCGACTGCCTCGGAGTCGCGTCGGCCATGATCAGCGCACCTAGACAGAGCACCGCGGTCAGGGACCAGATCGACGCCACCGCGCCGGGCTTGGAGAGACCCCGACGCTCGAACCTGTGCGAGAGGTGCTGGAGATCGCCGACGAACGGCGAACGCCCCTGCGAGAGCCGGATCAGGATCACGCTTACGAAGTCGTAGAGCGGCACCGCGAGCAGCAGCAGGGGCATCGCGAGCCGGTCCCACCGCGGGTCGCTCGCGAGGGTCGAATCGACGTAGGTCAGCCGCGTGGTGAGCCATGCGAGGGCAAAGCCCAGGACCAGGGACCCGCCGTCGCCCATGAATACGCGGGCACGCGGGTAGTTCCATGGAAGAAAGCCCAGCACGCCCGCCAGCAGCACCGCCGCGCCGAGCGCGACCTCGGACTGCCCCTGGACCATGGCTACGCCCAGCGTGCCAAGCGCGATGACGCCCGTGCAGCCGCCCGCCAGGCCGTCCATGTTGTCCAGGAAGTTCACCGCGTTCATGACGACCGCGAACCAGAGCGCGGTCAGCACGATCGAGGCCCACGCGCCGCCTGCCAGGGCGTCGGCCGCGGTCAGCAGCCTGGCGTCCGTCCACCACGCCAGCGCCGCTGGGATAACCAGCATCGCGGCCAGCTTCGGTGACCAAGGCAGCGGTCTGCGGTCGTCGAGCAAGCCGATCCCGTGCAGGAGGAGCAGGCATACCAGCGTCGCGAACAGGTCTCCGGAGCCAATCGGCGAGGCGTGGCTACCTCCCGTGTACGCCGCTACGCCCACAGCCACGCTTGCCAGCAGCCCGACGACGATCCCCACACCGCCGACGTTTGGCACACGGCGGGCGCGGGCCTTGGTCTGACCCTGCACACCGGCACCGTCCATCGCGCCGGCTCGCGAGCCGATCCAGATAGCCAGCCACGTGCCCACAAACGACGCGGCGAACGCGGAGGCAGACATGATCAGAAGTGGAGCGGTCACGCCCGGGGCTCGGTTGGCATGGGGCGTTGCCGCGGGCGCGAGAGCATCCACGGAAGGTAGCCCATCACGTGGAGCAGCAGCGCCGCCAATGCGAGCAGCGGGAGCCTCGGCAGGGGCCAGCTTCCCAGGAACGCCGTAGGGCCGCCCGCCTCACCGACGTACATGAAGTTTGTTCCCAGCCGCATGTTGACAGGGATCAGGACGAGCCCAACCCCGACGGTCACGCCCGCGGTCCAGACCGCGTCGCGAAGCGTCGGCCGGTAGCGCTCGACCAACGCCAGATAGACCGCGCCACCCACGATCGCCCAGTGGCTGAGCCAGAACGACCAGAACTCGACGGAGGCCGGCCCGACGCGCAGCACCGGGATGATGAACGCCAGGCTCGACAGGCTCACGCCCCAGAAATAGGCCATCGCCAGCAGCCGTGGTGTTGGCATCAGGAATGTGGCTACGACGAGCATCCCGGCGAGGTCGCACAGGTGCAGCGGCCAGCGTTCGCTGCTGTCGCCGCGAAAACCGACCCAGTAGACGTTGTGGCCGATCTGAAGCCCGAGCATGATCAGTCCGATGGTCCGCCTCAGTCTCGCACGGGCCTCCGACGGCTTGGAGATGGCATGTCGGACGAGCGCCCACGTGGCGGCACCGAAGCCGAGCACCACAGCGGCGTGCATCGGTCCGAAGGGCTCAAATCCTATCGCGGCCTGGCTCACCCGCTCGGCGCCTCGTGCTCGTGCCGCAGCTGCCCGCACGCAGCGGCGATGTCGCGACCCCGGCTTGCGCGGATGTGGCAGTTGATCCCCGCTTCGCGCAGAACGGCCTGGAACCCGTGCACGGCCGCGTCGGCAGGGCGCCGGTACGGCAGGCCTTCAACCTCGTTGTACCGGATCAGATTGACGTTTGCACGGAGCGTACGGCTCAGGCGGACGAGCTCCTTCGCGTCGGTTGTGCCGTCGTTCGTGCCGCCGAGCAGCGTGTACTCGAGTGTGATCTCTCGCCCGGTCTTCTTGAACCACGCCGAGCATGCATCGAGCAGCTCGCGGATCGTGGTGTACTCCGACCAGGGGATCAGCTCCCGCCGGAGCTCGTCGCTCGTGGCGTGGAGCGAGAGCGCGAGGGTGACGGGGACGTCGAGCTCCGCCGCAAGACGGTTGATGTACTTGGGCAGGCCGACGGTTGAGACGGTGATCTTGCGCCCGCCGATGCCGAGTCCGAACGGACGCGGTCGGGTGAGTGTTCGGATCGCGTCGGTCACCGCGTTGAAGTTGCTCAGCGGCTCACCCATGCCCATAAACACAACATTCGAAATCCGACCGACGCCCGGCAGCCGCTCGAGCTGCCAGACCTGCTCGACGATCCGTCCCGCGGACAGGTTGCCGTCAAGGCCTGAGAGCCCCGACGCGCAGAACCGGCAGCCGACCGGACACCCGACCTGGCTGGAGATGCACGCCGTTTTGCGGCTGGAACCCGGATCAAGCGATGGGATCATGACGCACTCGGTCTGACGCGTCGGATCGCCTTGCTGCCCCAGGACCGGCAGTGCGGAAGCCGGTGCCGATGGGTCGCCCCACTCGATCAGCAGCTTCTGGGTGCCGTCCGTCGCGATCTGATGCTCTACCGTGTCGCCCGTGCGTATGTGCATGGCATCCGCGGCCGCCTTGCGCAGCGCCGGCGGCAGGTTGTGCCACGCGGCGGGGTCATCCACGCCCCGCTCGACGACGTGCGCCATGAACTGCTTCGCGCGGTAGGCCTCGAACCCGCGTCGTTCGCACCACGCGGCCAACTCGTCGGCAGACATTCCGAAGACGTGGTCGGTCGGGTGGTCCATGGCACGGTTCGCTGGCTCGGCGGCTACGCCGATTCGGCCGCCATCGGGTCGGGCGGGCTGCTCGGTGCAGAGATCGTCAGCGCGACCGACCCGTAGAGCTCCTCGGTCGGGACGGGCGTCTCGACCACGATCCGCCGGCTCTCGCCGTCGATCCCACGGGATTTCAGCTCTCGGCGGAGCGCACCGGGTAGGGCGAATTCGACATGCTCCTCGACGATGTCCCACTGCTCAAGCGATCCGCCGAACCGCTCAAGCAGCGCCCGGCAGACACCCGCGACCAGGTCCTCTGGTGCGCTCGCGCCCGCGGTGACTAGTACGGTCGACGACCCGCCCCGGGGGAGCCACGAGTCGTCGAGCTCCGAGGCGTCGTCGATGCGGTAGCCGGGCGTGCCCGCGTTCGCCGCGATCTCGGTCAGCCGCACCGAGTTCGACGAGTTCTGGCTCCCGACGACGAGCACCACGTCCACCTCTGGCGCTAGCGACCGGACCGCGTGCTGACGGTTCGTCGTTGCGTAGCAGATGTCCGAGCCGGGCGGCTCATGCACGCCGGGGAATCGCTGCTTGATGGCCCGGATGATCACCGCCGCGTCGTCGGTCGAGAGCGTGGTCTGCGTCAGGTACACCAGCTTGCTCGGATCGCTGACCTCGAGCGACGCCACCTGCTCGGGCGTCTCGACCACGATCGTTGCTTCGGGAGCCTCCCCGGCGGTCCCCAGGACTTCTTGGTGATCACGATGACCGATCAGCAGGATCTGGAAGCCCCGCTTGGCGTATCGGATCGCTTCCGAATGGACCTTCGTGACCAGCGGGCAGGTTGCATCGATCGAGAGCAGCCCGCGTTCGTCTGCTTCATTCCGTACGGCCGGCGAGATGCCGTGGGCGCTAAAGACCACGACGCTGCCTTCGGGGATGTCCGCGATGCGTTCGACGAAGACGACACCCCGGCGTTCAAAGCGCTCGACGACGTGCCGGTTGTGGACGATCTCGTGGTAGACATAGATCCGGCGATCCGGATAGAGGTCGATGACCTGATCGACCACATCGATCGCCATACGGACGCCGGCACAGAAGCCGCGCGGGTTTGGCAGGACGACACGCATCAGTCAGGGATCTCCATCGGCGGATTCGACGCTGTCGGATGCTAGAGTCGGCCGGGCGCACGGGTCTGTGGCGGCTCAACCGATCAAATTCCAAATGATTTATGAAGCTCTGTCAAGGGTGGCGGTTTGGGTCGTGGTGCGGCTCCGCGGTCAAGCGGGCAGAACCCGCTTTCGCCTATGCTCATGTGTCCTCGGCGGTCCGCCGGTTCACGGACAGTTGGCAGTCGCGGCGAAGCCGCCCACATCCGATGCACACCCCCCGGCGAAGGACCGCCGGCATGATCGTCCTGAGATGGCTTCGGTCGCGATGTAGGCAGCCATCCCGGCCGCAGTTGATAAGGCCGAGCGGGAGAGCAGCATGAACGGCGCCAAGCCTTGGCAGATCGCCCTGATCGTTCTCGGCCTCATCGGTGGCATCGCCGGCGTGGTCTTTGCGCTGGGCAGCAACAGCGGGCCGGACATGGCCGATTCGATGGTCCTTGTGGATATCGAAACCGGCAACCTCTACAGCGTCTCGATCAAGAACCGATCCGTTATGACCCCGATGGAACACCCGGACACAGGTCGGCGAACACTGCACCGAGTTATCCGCGACGACGAGGGCGGCTACAAGATCAGCCGTCGTCGTCTCGGCGGGCTGCAGAACGATGAACTCGTGAATACCGATGTGGTCGACCTCGACTCCGGCCGGATCCTGGTTGACAACGGCGACCCAACACGGATCAGCCCGTAGGGCTTGGCAAGACGCACACGATGACGACACGTACGGACACGGAACGCACGCGTTTGGACAAGGAAACGCACCCATGAACGCGACCCGCACCCGGCAGGCCGCCGGATTCACCCTGATCGAGTTGCTCGTGGTCATCGCGATTATCGCGCTGCTCATCGGCATCCTGCTGCCAGCCCTCGGCACGGCCCGTCGGACCGCTTGGTCGCTCGTGGACCAGACGCAGCTCCGCAATATCGGGCAGGGCCAAGCTGTGTACGGCGCTGACAACGACGACTATTTCGCTTCGGTCAATACGACCGGTTGGGAAATCCAACGCGACCCCGAGTCGAATCTCGGCGTGACGAACTCGCGGACGCCTGTCCAGAGTTTCGATGTGATCAGTCCGACCGTCGGCGATGATCTCGGGTTCTCTGCGACCAGGGCCGATCGGTACGGCGACATATTCAACGACTTCCGCGATCCTTCGGCGGTCGAATTCGTTGGCGATGTGTTCCGGGATGGAGCGCCGCCAGACATCGACGACTTCGATGACTACCTCGAGAACAACCGAGGTTTTCGTCAGGCAAGCTACTTGATGCCGGGTGCCTTTTCATACTGGGGCTCGCCGCAAGGCTTTATTCCGGGCGTTGGTTCCGCGGGCAACGACCAGGAACGCTGGCGGGACCGATACGGCTTCACCCCGAGGTCGTGGACGGGAATCATCAGCACGCAAGTCAAAACCCCACGGAGCTTCAGGAATAGATTTGAACAAACAGGGATCATTATTTCAGACAAGATCATGATGGCTGGCGGCACGCGCTACTTCGAAGACGGCGTGCTCGATTTTGATCCACGGACGAATCCAGGCGCGTTCGGAGCCTTCACCTCTGGTACCCCGCAGTGGGTCGGGAACACGGCCTACGGAGACGAGTTTGCAGCAGCGGCAAACGGGGAGAATCTTCAGCTTTCTTTCCGCCACCCGAATGAGTCAATTAACGCGGTCTTCTTCGATGGGCACACTGAGAACCTCAAGAAATCAGAGGTCCACACGGATGTCGGCGCGTGGGCACCGAGCGGCAGCATCGCCAACCCGAGCGCGGGATGGACGCCGGAAGCTCAGGCGTACGTGGACGAGTTGCCTGATGGTCGAAGCCGATCGGGATTTGCAGGCAAGGTGCTTCCCTAGGAGCCAAGCACGAAGCGATCCTCGCCGCCCGCTCGCGGGCGGTTTTTTGTTTGGCGGCTTGCATGGTGTGTATTGGAGATCCGCATGAGTCTTGACGCGGTGCTGGGGCGGCTGGAGTCGACCGAGGCGGAGCAGGTCGATCGGCTGAAAGCGTGGCTGTCGATGCCGTCGATCAGCACGGACCCGGCGTACCGGTCGCAGACGGCCGAGGCCGCGGACTGGTGCGCGCGGCGGCTTCGTGAGTCGGGGTTCGAGGTGCGCGTGCTGCCGACGGGCTCGGCGGGGTCGCCGGGTCACCCTGTGGTGCTGGCGACGACGCCGGGCGATGCGGAGTATGCCGGCCCCCACGTGCTGTTCTACGGGCACTACGACGTCCAGCCGGCCGACCCCGTGGAGCTGTGGGACAGCCCTCCGTTCGAGCCTGTCGTGGTCACTGACGATGCGGGCCGTAAGCGGGTCGTGGCGCGGGGCGCGGTCGACGACAAGGGGCAGGTCGCGACCTTCCTCGAGGCGATGCGGGCGTGGCACGCGGAGACCGGCAAGGCTGCGGGCGGTGTGCGGATGACGGTGCTGATCGAGGGCGAAGAAGAATCTGGCTCGGCGAACCTGGAGCAGTTCGTCTCCGAGCACTCGGACGAACTGCAAGCGTGCGACGTTTGCGTGATCTCGGATACTGGGATGCTCGGGCGCGATCGGCCGGCGATCACCTACGGCATCCGAGGCCTGACGTACACAGAAGTGACCCTCCACGGCCCGGACCAGGACCTGCACTCGGGCCTGTGGGGCGGGCGTGTGCCGAACCCGATCAACGAGCTGGTCGGGGTCCTCAGCGGTCTCTGGGACGCCGACCGGCGCGTGACGCTGCCGGGCTTCTACGACAGCGTGCGCGAGCTTGGCGATGACGAGCGGGCGCAATGGCGTTCGCTGGGGATCGATGCGGCCGAGGCGCTCAGGTCGATCGGGCTTCCGGCGGAGGCGGACATCGGCGAGGCGGGGTACACCGCGACTGAGCGCGAATGGGCCCGGCCGACGTGCGATATCAACGGCATTGTCGGCGGCTATACAGGTGACGGGGCCAAGACGGTGATCCCGGCGCAGGCTTCGGCGAAGGTGAGCTTCCGGCTGGTCGCTGACCAGGACCCATCGGTGGTAGCAAAGTCGTTCTTCGCGTGGCTGGAGGCGCGGACGCCGCGTGGGTGCCGGTGGACATTCCATGACCACGGCGGTGGGCTGCCTGCGACGACGCCCACCGAGTCGCCGGCGATGCAGGCCGCTCGCGATGCCCTGCGCGATGCGTCGGGCGTGGAGCCATCGCTGATCCGGAGCGGGGGGTCGATCCCGGTAGCCGGGCTGCTCAAGGCATCGCTGGGTATCGATACGATCTTTGTGGGGTTCGGGCTGGAGGACGATCGTGTGCACTCGCCGAACGAGAAGTTTGAGCTGGACTGCTTCCGGCTGGGGCGGCGGACGCACGCGAGGCTGGTCGATCGGCTATGGGCGATCGGGCGTTAGGCCGCTTGCTTCTGTTCGACCCCTGAGCCGCTTTCGGCCCCAGGATCGGGCTCGATCTGCCCGACCGGCTCGGCGATATCGACTTCGATGATGTCCTCGCCGCGCAGCTTGGCCACATAAGCACGGTGGAGGTCGTGGACGCGCACACGCAGGTCGTGGGCGGCCTCGCCCTGCCGGATGCTCACCGCGACGCAGTGAAGGACGGCCATCGCGGCTCCGCATACCGCCAGCGCGATCAGAACGGCCATCGGGTCCGGGTTCGGCATGGAGAGGGGATCGTCCGGATCGCGCCGGACCTTGAGGCGTGGGGTCGTGGCCAGCCGTGATGGAGCCCGTACCATGCTCCGATGCCACGGCTCGGCCTGTTTATGGTGTTCGCGTTGACAGGCTGGTGGCTGCTCGGCCAGCCCGCATCGGCCCAAACGGATGCGTCCTCCGATGCGTCCCCTGGCGCGGTCCAGCTCGCCATTCGGAGCTTCGGCGTGGGCGGGACCGCGCGTGTAGGCGACTGGGCTGGCGTTCAGGTCGAGATCACAGACCTTGGGTCCGTGCAGCGTGAGGTCTTGATCGAGATCGAGACGACCGATGTCGACGGCGACCGGCCGCGCTTCGGAAGGACGATTACCACCAACCCCGGAGCGGGTGCGGAGCGGGTCTGGGTGTACGCGTTCCTCGGTCAGGACGCGGCAGATATGCCTGTGACGGTGTCGGCCTACGAGGCGATCGCCCGTCCTGCCGAAGAAGCGGAGCGGCTGGGGGTGCGCTACGCGCCGGGCGGACTATTAGGACGGACGACGAGCCTGAGCACGCCGGTCATGCCGGCTGAGCGAGCGGCGATGCTCGTCGTCGGCAGGGCGCCGGCGGGGCTGTCGCTGTACGAACGGCGGCCCCAGGCCTCCGCCAATTGGCTGCCCGGCGCTCACGAAGTGACGACGATCGCGGACGGCCTTACGACCGATGACCTTCCCGACCGCGTCGCCGGTTTGCTCCCCTTTGAGACGATCGTCTGGACGACAGCAGAGCCGTCGCGGTTGACCTCATCCAGAGCGGATGCGTTGCGGCGATGGGTTTCGATGGGCGGGCACCTTGTGATCAGCCTGCCGACGGCGCCGCAGGTCTGGCTGGATGCCTCCCGCAATCCGATGACTGCGTGGCTGCCGGAGGTCGAGTTCGATCGGATGCCGCTGGCTTCGGGTGAGGTCCTCGAACGGCTGGGCCCGCTCCTGCTTGGAAGCACCGAGAGCGCCTGGTCGGGCGAGATGGTTGTGCACGGCCTGCTTCCGCGAGCCGCGGCTCAGCCGCGGACTGCGATGACGATCCTGACCGACACCTCTGGCGTTCCTGTGGTTTCGCGTCGGCTGGTCGGGCTCGGGATGGTGACGGTGATCGGGTTTGATGCCGCCGATCGCCGGCTGATCGACGCGGGGATTCCGACCGGCCGATCTTTTTGGCACCGGGTGCTGGGCCGGACCGGGACCTCGGGGGAGGATCCCGCCCGTGCGAACCAGGCGCCCAGGATCTCGCAGGTCGCGACTCGCTTCTTTGACACCGACATCGCGGCGCTGATCGCCAAGAGCCAGGCTGTGTTCCTGGGGGTGGTGACCGGGTTCGCCCTTTTCGCGTTGTACTGGATCCTGGCCGGGCCGGGCGTGTTCTTGCTTCTCAAGCGTGCGGGCCGGACGCAGCACGCGTGGGTTGCCTCGACCGCGATCGGGCTGGTGTTCACGGGCATCGCGTGGGGCTTTGTGTCGTTGGTCCGACCATCGGAGCCCGAGGCGACGGCCGTCGTGTTCGTCGATGCGGTGGATGGCGTCTCTGATGTGCGCGCGAAGGTATTTGCCAGCGTGCTGGAGCCGAGCTACGGCAACGCTGTGGTTGAACTGGAGACGGCGCGCGAGGGCGATGTGGCGCTGCTGACACCCTGGACCGATGCGCAGGACGCGCTGCTCGGCGGGGCGGCGTTCCCTGATTCGCGCGGGTACGCGCTGTCCGGGCGCGGGCCTTCGGCGTTGCGGTTCCCGGCCAGGGCCACGGTGAAGACCGTGCGTGGCGACTGGCTTGGCGAACGCCGCTGGGCCATGCCGTACCCGACCACGCCCCAGGGCGGGGTTGGAAGCCTGCGTGTCGACCGGCGCGGCACGGTCCGTGGGACACTCGTACACGGCTTGCCGGCGCCATTGGAAGACGGCATCCTTGTTGTTGTCCCGCCGCAGGTGCCGCTCTCGCAGCCGGTCGGGCAGGACGACATCACGCGGACCAGGGTCTACTCGCTCGCGCCGTCGTACCGATCCTGGGCTCCGGGCGTCTCGATCGATCTTGGTAGCTACACCGCTTTGCGGGAAGGCCCCGCGGGAGCGCAGGATCTCCAGAACCAGCTCCAGTACTTTCGCGGGCTGCTCGCAAGGGGTGAATCGCAGGGGCTAGTCCCGCCGTCACGATCGGAGGTTAGCGCCTCGGTCAACGAACGCCTGCTCGCGGCGGCCTTCATGTCCAGGTTCCCGCCCACGCGGGGATCGGCCAGCGGGGCACGCGAGGTCGCGCTTCGGCGGCACACCCACGGGCTCGACCTCGGGCGATGGTTCACCCAGCCATGCGTCATGATCTTGGGCGTCGTTGAGCTTTCACCCGACATCGAGCCGCCGCTGGACTGGTCGATCGAAGACGGCGGATCGATGCGCAGCCTGCCAACGAACGGCCGCGCGGTGGTGCGGTGGGTGTACCCTCTCGAGCCGGCAGCGCCAGAAGTCGGCGATCTCTGAACCCAGCCGGAGTCATCAGGTGCAACCGCTATGCCGATGATCGAGACCATCAACCTGACCAAGCGTTACCAGGACTTGGTCGCGCTCGACAGCCTGAACCTGGTCATCGAGGACGGTGCCTGCTTCGGGTTCATCGGGCCCAACGGCGCAGGCAAGACCACGACGATCAAGATCCTGGCCACCCTGCTCAAGCCGACGAGCGGGCAGGCGAACGTCGCCGGCCGGACGGTCGGCTACCAGAACCGGGAGATCCGACCGCTGATCGGCTATGTGCCGGATTTCATGGGCGCGTACGAGGATATGGTCGTCCAGGAGTATCTGGAGTTCTTCGCTTCGGCGTACAACATTGCCGGTGCGCAGCGGCGGAAGGTCGTGGGCGATGTGCTCGAGCTGACCGACCTGACGTACAAAGCGACGGCCGAGGTCAATGGGCTCAGCCGTGGCATGCAGCAGCGGCTCTCGATCGCGCGCGTGCTGCTGCACGACCCGAAGATCCTGCTCATGGACGAGCCGGCCAGCGGGCTCGATCCGCGGGCGCGCATCGAGATTCGGGAGCTGCTCAAGGAGCTCCGCCGGATGGGCAAGACGATCCTGATCTCGTCGCACATCCTCCACGAGCTCGCCGAGCTCTGCAACCAGGTCGGCATCATCGAGCGAGGCAAGCTGCTGTTTTCGGGTGACGTGGCGGACATCCTCCGCCGGGCCCGTGTGGGCAAGGTGTTCCACGTGTCGGTGATCGATCGCTCGCTGGAGGCGGCCAAGGCCCTGGAGACTGTTCCAGGGATTACGAAGATCACCATCAAGAAGGCCGAGGAGGACCAGCCGGCCGACGCTGAGGGCAAGATGCTAGAGGTCGCCATGGACCCGTCGGCCGTGACCAGTCCGTCCGATCTTCCCTCGGTGCTGATCAACGCTGGATTCCGGCTCGTCGCGTTTGGGGAAGAGCCGGTGAACCTGGAGACAGCGTTCATGCGATTGACCAAGGGCGCTGTGCAGTAGTCGGCCGTTGGTGCCACGCGTCGAAGCCTCGCTGGTACCATGGCTATCACACCGACCTCACGGAGGCTGTCCTATGCAGATGCAGATCCGCCCGTTCGTTGCTCTGACACTCGTTGCCACGCCCGCGTGGATGGCGTCGGGCCAGCCGGGAGACCCTCCAGCATCCGAGGCCAGGCCGATCGAGCAACGCTTCCACGACATGGTCTTTGTCGACAACTACGAGTGGCTCGAGGGCCCTGAGAACGGTGTGACCGAGGAGATCGCGACCTGGACCGATGCGCAGAACGACTACACGCGCGGTGTGCTGGACGGCATCCCCGGCCGCGCCGAGCTTGAGTCGCGGCTGCGCGAGCTGATGGAGGTCCCCACGATCTCCTCGCCCGTGCCGTACGGCAACCGCTATTTCTACAGCCGCCGCGCAGGTGATCAGCCCCAGCCCGTTGTCTATGTCCGTGAAGGGCTCGAAGGAGAGGAGCGCGTCCTGCTCGACCCTGAGCAGATCGATCCAAGCGGCCTGACGACGGTCAGCTTCTACGCCCCGAACCCGGACGGCACGCTGCTTGCGTTCGGGACGTACTACGCTGGCGATGAGAACACGACTGCGTATGTGCTTGACGTTGATACGGGCGAGTGGCTCGCTGACGTCGTGCCCGGCAAGGTCTCGTTTGACCAATGGGCCGGCGACAGTTCCGGCTTCTTCTACAACGCGCTCGAAGACACCGACGATGCGTACTCCGGCGTCTATCGGTTCCACTCGCTCGGCACGCACCCCAAGCAGGACGAAACGCTTTTCCGACAGCACGACGTAGGCTTCTTCTACGACGGGCTGGGCTACGACGACGCGAAGCTCGAATCGCTCAAGACGACCTGGGGCCCGTTTGGCTCGGCGTCGGATGACGGCCGGTGGCTGCTCGTCGGATACTGGACCGGTACGAGCAGCCTCGACCTTTGGGTCGCCGATCTCGACCGCTGGCGCCGCACGGGTGAGCTCGACCTGACGCCCATGGCGATCGGCGAATCGGGACGGATCGGCAGCAGCGACTTCGACGGCGACACGCTGCGGATGACCACCTCGATCGGTGCGCCCAATAGCCGCGTCGTGGCCGTCGACCTGCACAACCCGGCCATGGAGCACTGGAGCGACATCATCGCCGAGGACGACGAGCTCGTGATACGCGGCGTGAGCTTTGCGCGCGGCATGCTTGCGGTGAACTACATGCAGAACGCGTCGAGCCGCATCGCGCTGTACACCAACGACGGCGAGCCGCTGGGCGATCTCGATCTGCCGGGCATCGGTTCGGCCGGCCTGTCGGCCAAGGACGATCGTACGGAAGCCTTCCTGACCTACACCAGCTATAACGAGCCGCGCAGCATCTATCGGGTCGACCTCGCCGCACGAGACAACGATTTCGACCGAGCACTCTGGGACCGACCCGACATCCCCGTCGATCCGTCAACGGTCGAGGTGAAGCAGGTCTGGTACCCGTCAAAGGACGGCACCGAGGTCAGCATGTTCATCGTGCACCAGAAGGGCCTCGAGCTCGACGGCGATAACCCGACGATCCTGTACGGGTACGGCGGTTTCAATATCAGCATCACCCCGAGCTTCAGCGCGACGATGTTCCCTTGGTTCGAGGCCGGCGGTGTTTATGCCATCGCCAACCTGCGCGGTGGGGGCGAGTACGGCAGCGCCTGGCACGAGGCCGGCATGCTTGAGAACAAGCAGAACGTCTTCGACGACTTCATCGCTGCGGGCGAGTGGCTTGTGGAGAACGGCTACACCAGCCCAGACCGTCTGGGCATCGCCGGCGGGTCGAACGGTGGTCTATTGACTGGTGCGGCGATCACGCAGCGGCCCGACTTGTTCGCAGCCGCCGAATGCCATGTCCCGCTGCTCGATATGCTCCGCTACCAGGACTTCCTGATGGCCCGCTACTGGGTGCCGGAGTACGGCAGCTCGGAAGATCCGGACCAGCTCGGGTTCCTGTCGGCCTACTCGCCGTACCACAACATCGAACAAGGTGTCGAGTACCCGGCGATGTTCCTGACCGCGGGCGAGAACGATACGCGTGTGCACGCGATGCACGCGCGGAAGATGGCTGCAGCTCTGCAAAACGCGACGGCTGCCAGCCCGAGCGAGAAGCCTGTGCTGCTCTGGGTCGACCGCGAAGCGGGCCACGGCGGGGGCAAGAGCCTTGATCAGCGTGTCCGCGATATCGCCGACCGTCGGATCTTTATGATGCGGCAACTCGGCATCGTCAGCGAGTGACCAGGCCCGGACAGATCCAATCTCCCTAGTTGCGATCGGATCACTCCTTCTCGGTCAAGCGCCCGAGGCGAGCACGGCCCGTGGCGGCGGGGGATGTATCCTCGAATCCAAACATAATATGTACATCAGTGCCTCTCTCAGAGCCTGATCAGCACACAGCTTGCGTCGTGGACCGTTCCGCGAGCCGCTGTGGGTTCTGATTTCGCGTGTCAGAGAGCATTGATCGCGGGTACAGATCCCGGATTTCAGCGAGCAGATCGCAAAAATCGTTTGCTGTGATTTTTGAGGGAGAGTATCGTGTAGATGAGAGAGTTTTGAAAACTGCTTTGTCGCAGTTGAGAGAACAGTACAGACAGGAGCGAGAATATGAGACTGGCAGCTATCGGCACGGCGATTGCGCTCGTCGCGGGCAGCGCAACAGCGAGCGATGTTCTGCTCGGCAACCTTCCGTCCACGTTCGGGACCACCGGCTCGGTCGGTCTGACGCAGACCCGCTCTAAAGCGGTCTCGTTCACGATCCCGGCAGGCCCCGGATACACATTTGATTCGCTGACGCTGGCGCTCGCGTCGTTGGATGTCGGGGAAACGGCGTTCGGCAACATCGTTGCTTCTGATGGGACACTTGATCCCACGAATACGGTGCTCTCGACGGTAACGTTCGATGGCGATGGCACGGTCGGTGCCTTCACAGGAACGCCCAGCACGCCCTTCACGTTCATTGGCGGGGAGACCTACTGGCTTGTGGTCGGTGGCCTCAACCAGGGCGACAGCATCACCTGGACGCGCGCTCAGCCCGACATTACGCCCACCGGCCTGGCCGACTTCGGGACATACCGCTTCCGTGCGAGCACCACGTGGAGCAACTCGTCTCAGTTCAACAACTTCGTGATCGAAGGCACGCTTGTTCCCGCACCCGTGTCGGCAAGCCTGCTCGGACTGGGCGGCCTTGTCGCTGCTCGCCGGCGCCGCTGAAGGCCGATGCTTCATCTTGATTCCAAGCGGGACCCGATGGGTCCCGTTTTTGCAGGTATGGATGACTTGCCGGGGCGGCGTCTCGAGGTCCCGCGGGGCTCACGGCTAGCCTGATCGCATGGACAATCTTGTAGCGAACGACGGTGCGATCCGGCTACGGCTCCGTCCGATGCTGGGCTCAGATTATGACGTGATCCGCGCGATCGAGAATGAACCCGAGGGGAACGCGATGGCGTGCGCCCACGCACGGACAGACGATCAGTTCGCGGCTCACTGGCGCCGGATGCTCGAAGAGGCGGACACCATCAATCGGGTGATCGAAACAGCAACCCGTACTGAACGTGGTGCCGTGACTATCTGGACGGCGGTCGGGTTCATCGGCAGCTTTGTGACGGACGTCTTCATCAGCTCTGACGCGGTGGATGATGACGGGGCACCGCATGCGAGCCAATCGAACCGGGGCACTGCCCGCCGCTGCGTGGGCTACCGGATCAGCAAGGACAACTGGGGCAAGGGCCTCGCGACGCGTGCCCTCGGGTTGTTCCTGAAGGAAATACCGGAGCGACCGCTGTGGGCGGTCACGGCGGCGTCGAACACAGCCTCGCAGCGGGTGCTGACAAAGTGTGGATTCCAAGCCGTCGACCGAAGGTGGGCTGAGGCGACCGAGCGATACCCCGCGGGCGACGAAGTCGTAGCTCGGCTTGGGTAGGCAGGAGCGTCCCTGGGGTGTTTCGCTGTGTTGCCATGCCCGAGCATTCCACTGATCAGTTGTGTTGACACGAAGACTGC
>JBCCZQ010000018.1:0-44764 GCA_039187315.1 Planctomycetota bacterium
ACCAGCGGCAGCAGCTTCGCGGAGGCATCCGAATCACCTTCGCCGACTTGTTGCAGCAGCAGCGTTATTTGCTTCTCGGGACTGTCCATACAGACATGCTACACGAGCGTGTTGCATCGGAGTTGGCAGTCATACCGAGGCGGCTCCGCTTGGATGGAGATGGTACCGGTGTTCAAGCAGAAAGGAGCTTGCCATGAAGCGCCGACCAGCATTGGGGTTGGCAGTCGGGAGTGGGTTGGTGGTCGTGACGATGGTGATCGGGTCCGGGCTGAACGCATGGCTCCGGCCCGACCTAAGCGATGTCCCGACTGCCGAGTTGACGAGTGAGTCCTGGGCCTTGCTCGAGCGATGCCGGACAGAGCCGTGGTACATCGGCTGGGCACCCGCGTTGCGGAGTATACAGGTGCACGAGGAGATACGGCGACGAAGTGTGTTCGGGATCGGACCTTGCCCTGAGACCTTGCCCTCGGACTAGACCATCGGACCGGGCCCTCGGAACGGGCCCTCGGAACGGGCCCTCGGAACGGGCCCTCGCGTATCTTGCCGAGCATGTGATGATGCGCCGAACACGCAGGGCAGGGTTTGGTCTGACAGCTCACGCTCTCATTTTCAATGGCATATCTGGCTAACTCAGCCATGGTCAATCCGATACCTGCGGATGCAAGCTGCGGAGACGGATCCGCGTGGGACAACATCCGGGTCGGGTTCTTCGACGCCTCGTTGGTTCGTTCAGCCGATCCGGCACGGTTCACGGACCCGCAACTCTCAGAATGCAACTGCGATACGGAGGCCGGCGATCCACGCGTCATCGATGGTTGTATCGCCTGACGGGTTGATGATGTACTGGCACTCGGGCTGGACTGAGATCGCAGGCGCAAGTTGGATGCGGTAATACACATCGATCACGAGCTCATCATCGTTGAAACCTGCGCCGGCTTCATCCGAGAGATCCACCAACGAGGCATACAAGCCCAGGCGGTCCTTGGGGCGTGAAGCCGACATCCCACGCCAGACGACACCTCCCGCGAGGTGCTTCGACACCTCGCTCACACGCTCGTCCGCCCAGCCGTACTGACCGAACAGGAATATCCCGCGATCGGGCGCGCTCTCGAGTGGTTCGGATGGCGGTAGTGAAACTGCAGCTTGCATCGTGTTGCGATCGGGGTCGAACAAGCGGATCTCACCCGTGGCGAACACGCCGAATGTCCCGTTCTCTGTGCCGCCATCAAACCGATCAAACGCACCATCGTGATACCAACCGCCGAGGGAGATGCGCCCATCGTTGAGCAGGCTGCTTTCAGCGATCAGATCGTTCCATGACAGCTCTCCTTGCCAGATATGGAACGAATCGTTGGATAGATCGTCGCTGAAAAAAGTGGAGGGCCCGCGTGTCCCTGTGCGGATCCCGTCGGCCGCTGCCGCGCCGTCGTAGAGCCCGTAGCCAAGAGTCAGATCGAAACTGTCGCTGTCTACGATGGTGCCAAAAATGTTGATGCTGGTCGCAGGATCGGGGTACGAAGGGAAGGCAAAGATCGTCGGGCTGAAGCCGGCCGATGAATTCGCGAAGTCCGCTGCGGCTTCTACGGAGCTGAACTCGCTATTAGCATCGACCTTGCCTGCTTTTAAACGTAGCCGATCGTTTAGCAGTGTTTGTTCGTACCAGAGCTCGTAGATGACATCGAGTGACCTGTCGTTCTCGATATTCGAGAACACCTGGATATCGCCTGCATCGGCGGATCCCCCGGTATCTGCGTTCACCGAGAGGTACTGGATGAACAGGCTCCCGCCTTCCACACCCCAGGCTGTGCCGAGGTCTAGCGCTGCGTCGAGCGTGAGCAGGTTTCGGAACGAGCCTCGCTGATTGATCCCGCCATCAAGCACACTCGTGAACTCGGCGACGTACTCGCCACCGATCGTCAGGCCAACATCCTCGAGCGCGGGGCGGGTTCCGAACCAGTCGCCTGTGAGGTGTTCTTGTTCGAACAAGGTCGATGAGCTTGTAGACGATGTGTCTTGCGCGTCGTTGGAGTCGGCCGAGTTTGTTTGCTCAGGCCCTGTCTGCGCGAGCCCGGTATCGGCGTGGAGCGTCTGAAAGGCGATGAGGGCGGCGTAGAAGGGTGCTGACATGGCGCGCTCCTGATGTAGTCTGGCCTACATGTATATGTAGGCCAGACTACATCAGGAGGCAACTTTTCGGCCCAACTTGATCGTGGCAGGCAGCTTTCATGCGCGCTCGCAGCCGCGATCAGGCTTCGCAATCGAGGGATATCTCTATCCGATTTAGGGCTGGTTCGAACAGGTTCGTTCAGCGCGACACTGGCTGCGAAGGCTGCCCAACGGACTGTGGTTTTCAGTTCCTGCTGTGTGGCCGGCTCAACAGCCGTGCTGCCGCTCAGGGGTGAACATCGACCGGCTCGGTGCTCTTGGCAGCGCTCCTATCGGGGAGGAAGTCCAGCAGGGTGACGGTACCCGTTTTTTCATCGGCAATGACGATGAGGCGTGAGGTAGGGTCGCCGGGTGTGAGCAATGCGCTGGCGACGCCTTCCGGCGAGGGTACTCGGTCGGAGCCGGGCGGGCCATCGAGCACAAGCGTGTGCAGGGGTTCGACCCTGTCGCTCTGTATCGCGAGCAGCATGGCTGCGCCTGCACGCTCGAAGGTGACGACGGCGTACGCACGGGTTCCATCCGACCAGGCTGCAAGACCTTCGGGCTCGGCCCCGCGTTTGTGGGCGCGCCGGTCAGAACGGGTTCCCAAGACGCGCCCTGGGTCGCTGATGTGTCCAGCTTTGTCGGTGCCGAGGCTGTGCTCGAGGAGCGATGAAACTGTGTGCAGCGGTTCGGCTTCGGCGTTCCAGAGCGTGACGCCGCGCGAACCGAACAGCGTCGGTCGACCGTTTGGTCCGCTTGGGCTGACAATATCGATGCCCTCGAACGCGTCCACACCTCCGATACCGAAACGGTTGCGCGGGTCGCCCTCGTCGGCTGTCAGGATCCGGAGCGTGCCCTCGACCTCAACCGCCGCGATGGCATCTGGTTGACGGAGCGATCGGAATGGTGCTGCTGCAAGCGAGGAGATGCCATCACGCGTCAGGTCGATGGCATGCTGTGGCGAGCTGTGATCCACCGCTCCTAAGTCAACGAGCGCACGGAGCGCCGGTGGATGCGCTTCGAGATCGATGATCGCGATGCCGTTGTTCTCCTGGCACGTCACGTAGGCGGTAGATCCGTCTGGGCTGCACGCGATGTACTCCGGCTCGATCGAGTGCGGGTGGGCTCGGCTGATCGGTGTGAACCAGTTCTGGAGGTCGTCGCGCTCCGCTGGGTCGCCCGCAAGCTGAACCGTGTGAGGTTGGCTGAGGCAGGTCGAGCCGCCATCTCGGACAAGATGTACAACCGAGACCGACCCCGGGGGGTCGATGTTCCCCCATGGCTCGCCCTCGTTCGCGACTAGCAGGCTTCGGCCATCGGGTGTGAACGTCACCATGTCGGGGTGATGACCGACAGGAGCGGTATCGAGCACCTCGCCTGTGCTGTTCAGGAGCACGAGCGTGCCCGGGCCACCCTTGGTCGGGTCGGGCAGCAGGCTCACCGCAGCTAGCCCGCGGTGCACGCTGACCGATGTCGCCTCTGCACCGAAACCAGAAAGATCGGTCGTCGGCAGCCAGCCGGGAGCACCCTCCGGGTCGATCGTAAGCCGTGCGACAGCGGGCTCACCGCTTCGTGTAAGCCAGATGAGACCATTCACGGTATCGATCGCGGGGATCTCGACGCCGACGCCATCGGGCGTGTGCACGACTGCCGCGAGCTCCAGCCGGGCGGGCTCGTGAGCGGACGACAGCGTTGCCGCGATCAGCACGAACAGCATGCCAAGCATCCGGTTTTAGGGCGAGCAGGTCGGCCCGTTCTCGCCCTCGATGAAGGCGGTGACCCAGGCGAAGAAGTCGCTATCGCTGCAGTTGCCATCGGTGTTCACGTCGCAGGCGATCAGGCTTTCTGTCGTCTGCGGGTCGGTCAGGAACGCGGTAACCCATGCGAAAAAGTCGCTGTCGTTGACAAGGCCGTCCATATTGACGTCGCCGCAGAGGCGGTCGTCGTCGACGAGCGCATCGGCCGCGGCGATGTCGGCCATGGTCACGGCGTCTGCATTGGTGCCGGCCGGGCCATCGGTCGGGTCCATCGAACGCATCGCTTCGAGAGCGTTGAACGCACGACCTTCGAACGCGTAGCACTGGAAAGGCTGCGAGGTCGCGGGATCGATGATCGGGTCGCCGAGCTCGTCGAGGCAGTCGATACGGTCGTCGAGCGTCGATCCCAACTGGCCCTGGATCAGCGCCAGGTCGTCGCCGTCCGCATCACCATCGAAGTCGAAGTCTGCCGAGAGAAAGCGGAACTGCGTGATGCCGAAGCGTGGATCATCGTTGAAAGTCCCGGGAGTAATGTTGAAGCCTTCCTCGTTGGGCAGGCCAGCGTTGTTGACCACAGCGATGTCATCAAACCGGAATGCTCCGCCAGCATTCACTGAGCAGGCGGACTCGTCTGCGGGTGAGGCCGAGCACGTGTAAAGAGGGCCGGCGGGGTCTGTCGGCGACTTGACCTCGGCGGCCGGGCCGAACTCGGGCAGCTCGCCAAGGGCCGCGGGCAGTCGCGCGATCTCACCGTAGATCCAGGATTCATCGGCGGTGCGCGTCCGCACGACCTCGTTCGAGCCGTTGACGCGGTTGCCAAGCTCGGGGTTCTCGAGGAAGTAGCGGATGCGGCTAGCGGCATCGGGATCGAAGCCGGGCGTATCGGAGACTTCCTGTTCGCTCGAGCGGACATATTCCTTGCCGCCGGCGTTGCTCCATGCGAAGTCATCGACGATCTGCAGCGGGTCGATCTGAAACGCGTTCGAGCGCTCGATACCAAAGTCGATCTTGCCGTCGAAGTCGACGTCCGGATTCGGTTCCTTCCGGAAGCTGTAGCCGGGCGCATAGACGCTGACGCCGTTCTGTATCGAGTGGTTGGGCCGCGCACGGACGAGGGCATAGGTTGAGCTGCCGTCGTTGGCAAGGCTGCCCGCGGTATCGCTCGAGGGGATGTGACGGGCGGCGAAGTTCGACAGGGTTGCACCGGCCGCAGTGGACTGCCCTGCTTCGCCGACCGGGGAGTTGACCAGGACCAAGAAGCCATCGGGGCCGAGGCTCAGGCCGTCGAGCTGGAAGGCCTCATCGATCTCTGGGATGACCTCGGGGCTGTCGTCGCCGTTATCGTCCTCGCCGCCTTTGAGCAGGCCGATCGCGTAGCCGGTCAGGTCCATGCCGGGCCTGCCGTAGAGCTCGATGAATTCCCAGTTGGAATCGCTGCTTGGCGGATCCTGGATGATCTCGTTGATGACAACCTGTGCCTGCGCTGTGCCGGCCGCGGTGATGAGCATGGTCGCCAGAAGCTGTTTGGGTGCGCGCATGGTGTGATCTCTCGTTCTGTGCCGTAGCCCGCCCGGGTTCTCTCTCCTCGCGGGTGTGCGGCCGGTTGATACGTACTGAAGCGAATACTCCGCCCGAGCTAATTTCCCGAAGGCCCTCGTATATCTCGTCCTGTCCTCAGGTCGCCGAAGAAGACGTCGCTGTTCTCGAAATCAACGTAGCGAAGCTCGCCATCGTCGCCGACGGATGCCTCGAAGACCTTGTCGCCATCGACATCGCGGATAGCGTCGACGTGGCCATCCGCGAACGCGAAGTTGGCGGTGGCTTTATCGTTCTGCGCGGTGCCGAAGGAGAACCGCGCGCTGCCGTGGGCGGGGCCGAGATCCTTGAAATCGGCGACCACGGCCTGCCCGGCGCGTGGGCCCGTCAGCCGACGGATCGGTTCGTCGGTCAGGTGCTTGGTGGTTCGGAGCTGCTCGCCGTCGATCTCGATCTCGTTGTTGGTCTCGGTGCGTGCATCTGCGAAGATCGGCACGCGCGAGGTTGCAACCTGGCCGATCGCGTCGAGAGTGAGCGGCCCGATGGTTTGGAGCGCACCCGAGAATGCCCGAGGGTCTTCCCAGCCCGTGTGCGCCATGTACCAGGTCTGGCCATAGTTTGTGTTGTAGCCGGCCTCGATCAGTTCGCGGTCGCGGCGCTCGATGTCGTAGTTGTCCTCGCCGGGCCATACACGCGCGTTGAGGCGGTCGATGATGAGGTTCTGGCTGAACCGGGCCGGGTTGCTCGGGCAGAGCAGCTCGCCGGGTAGGCCGTACTCGCCGCGCACGTGATCCGCAACCCAGCCGGTGCGATCGATCGGGCCGTAGCCCCAGTCGCGCCCGCTGGGCGGGCCGCCCGCGCGGCTGATCTGCCTGTTGTCGAACGAGCCCGTACTCAGTGCACCGTCGCTGTCGGCAGAGAACGTCGTGCTCGCGATACCCATCTGCCGCAGGTTGCTCGCGCACTGGATCGTCTTGGCCGTGTCGCGGGCGGCTCCGAGTGCGGGCAGCAGGATCCCGATGAGGAGCGCGATGATCGCGATCACTACGAGCAACTCGATCAGCGTGAAACCGCGGCGGACGGCGGGTGAAAAGACATCGTGCATCGGAGGTATGTCCCGCTTTGGATCTACCGATGTGACAGGCCGGCCCAGAATGCGCGGGCCACTGTAGCACCAAGTTGACTTGGCTCGTGCGAGTGATTCGCAATGTCTTTGCGCGATCTTCACAATCCCTTAGCGCGATGAAAGTGATCGATCAGGGCACACAGGCTACGTTCGGTCATACGGGCGGATATGCGAGTATCCGTCTGCTTGGGAAGAGACCGAGATCGGCCGCACTCGCGGCCAAAGGAGAGACAAACATGACACGCAGTGCGATCATCGCGGCCCTGTTCGCGGCCGCCGGCTCCGTATCGGCGCAGTTCAATGTGACCGAGGCCTACATCGGCATCTCCGGCGAAGACGGCACGAACGACTGGTTCGAAATCACGAACATCGGTACATCCGTACTCGATACAAGCACGCTGTTGTACGACGACGACACGCCGACCCCGTCTAGTGCCGGACAACTCGACAGCTTTCTGTTGAATGCAGGGGAGTCAGCGGTCTTCCTGATCGGCGATTTTGACACGGACGACCTGGCTGATTTCACCGCGGTGTGGGGATCGGTTGCCAACGTCGGCTTCACGAACGGCGGCGGGAACCTCGGTCAGGGTGGCGATTCGATCAACATCTCGTCCGACAGCGGTGTGTCGTTCCCGTTCTCGCTGTTGATCCCTGACGGTGCGGCGAGCGATAGCGCGACGCTCGACAACGTCACGACGCTTACCGATTCGGTCCTGGGCGTCAATGGTGCCTTCGAGTCCAACCCGTTCTTCAACGATAACATCGGCGGCCCGAACAACGAGGTCACGCTGATCGGCTCGCCGGGCGTGATCCCGGCCCCGGCCTCGGCCGCGCTGCTCGGGCTGGGCGGGCTCGTCGCCGCCCGCCGCCGCCGCTAGGGGCAGCATCCATATCGATCTTTTCGCAAGGAGCCGCCCGATCCGGGCGGTTTTTTGTTTGCCGCGGATGTATACATCCGTAGGGCATTACCCGATCTCGACCCCCACAGGGCGGCTCCCGGACGCCCGATCATCAGCTTCGGTAGAGTGTCCGGCCCGAGCCGCACCCGCGACCAGATTGCGGCAGGTGCCGGAGCCGAACCGATGGACATGCTGAGCTTATGCCCTGAACACAAACAACTCCAGACCCGACCGGACCGAGCGTGTCACTGATCAGCCTCATCATCCTGTGCTGCATAGCCCCGCTCGCCCCGGTGCTGACCCGTGCGTCCCGCCGGTTCGGACCTTTGGTCGTCGCGGCTGTTCCCTTCGGCCTGGGCTGTTGGTTCGCGACCGCCCTGTCCCAAGTCGGCGCCGGTGAGGTTCTGTTCGAGTCGATCCGCTGGCTGCCCGAAGCGGGGCTGACACTGTCCTTCCGTCTCGATGGTCTCTCGCTAGCCTTCGCCCTGCTTATCTGCTTCATCGGCTCATTGGTCCTGCTGTACGCCGGGTCTTACCTTGAAGAGCACCCGCGTCGTGGCTACTTCTTGGGCATCCTGACCGGATTCATGGCGGCGATGCTCGGCCTGGTACTCGCAGACAACCTGATCATGCTCTTTGTGTTCTGGGAGCTGACCAGCATTTTGTCATTCCTGCTGATCGGCTTCGACCACGAGCGCGAGTCTGCCCGTCGCGCCTCCCTGCAAGCGTTGCTGGTCACCGGTCTCGGCGGGCTCGCGCTGCTGGCGGGCCTAGTCCTGCTTGGGGTCGCCGCCGGCGGCTTTGAAGTCGCCGATGTGCTCGCCGCGCCGCTCCACGAATGCGGGCTCTACACCGCGGCAGCGGTCCTCCTGCTGCTCGGTGCGTTTACAAAGAGTGCGATCTTCCCATTCCATTTCTGGCTACCCAACGCGATGGAGGCGCCGTCGCCGGTCAGCGCGTTGCTGCACTCGGCGACCATGGTCAAGGCGGGTGTGTATCTGATAGCACGGCTGCACCCGGCCATGACCGGCGACCCTCTGTGGGACAACTCGCTCGCGATCTTTGGCGGCATCACGATGGTGCTTGCTGCATTTGCTGCACCACGCCAAACGCAGCTCAAGAAGATCCTGGCCTACTCCACGATCAGCTCGCTCGGCACGCTCGTCATGCTCATCGGGCTGGGTGCGGCCAAGGCGGCTGCCACGTACCTCATCGCCCATGCGCTGTTCAAGGGCTGCCTCTTCCTCGTCGCGGGAACGCTGACCAAGCGGACCGGCCAGAAAGACCCCGACAAGCTCGGCGGGCTGATCAGCCATATGCCTGTGCTGGCCGCGATCGGCATCGCGGGCGCACTCTCGATGGCGGGCATGTTCCCCTTCTTCGGGTTCGTAGGCAAGGAGCTCCTTCTCAAGGCAGGGCTCCACAGCGAGCATTGGACGTTGGCGGCGACGGTCGCGGTGTCTGCTGCAGGCCTTCTCACGGTCATGGCGGCGCTGGTCGCAGGCGTCCGCCCGTTCATCGGGCGTCCCGCTGAACCGACGCTTGAGCTCAAGCCCGCTGACTGGCGACAGCTGCTCGGGCCGGGCGTACTGGCGGCACTCGGCCTGATCGCCGGACTCGCGCCGACACTCTTCGCTGAGCCGCTCGTCGGCGCGATGCGCATGTCGATCGACGGCGGGCCCCTGCCCGAGGAGACCAAGCTCCGCTGGCTGGGGTTGCTCTGGCCGCCGACGGCTGCGACATATCTGAGCATCGCCGCACTGGTCGGGGGCGGGCTGCTCTATCTTGCCCGTGCTCGGTACCGCGCCGGGCTGCGGTTTGTGGACGCCGTCGCGCCCGTTGCGCCCGAGCGGACCTATTTCCGGCTCTTCGATGGTCTCATGGCGTTTGCCGGCCTCTCGACGCGCCTGCTCCAGAACGGCAGCCTGCAGGCGTATGTACGGGTCACGCTCTGTGTGGTCGTCGGCGTCAGCCTGCTCGCATTCATCCGCTCGGGGCTTCCGGGCGTGGATAGTCTCTCGTTTGAGAACGTGACGATCCTCGATGTTGTGCTTGCGCTCGCGGTTGTGGCCGGCGCGATCGCCGCGATCTTCCAGAGGACCGCGCTCGCTTCGGTCGCCGCGCTCGGCGCAACAGGATTCGCGCTTGCGCTCGTGTATGCGATCTACGGCGCTCCCGATGTGGCCACAACACAGTTCGCCGTTGAGACGCTGATCGTCATCATCTTTGTGCTCGTGATCTTCCACCTGCCCCGCTACAGCAGCCTGAGCTCCGCCTGGCACAAGCTGCTCGACTTTGCAATCGCCGGAGCGGTCGGCCTGCTGATGGCTGGGCTGGTGCTTGCGGTGCTCGAAAGGCCCGCGCCGGATTCCATCTCGTCGTACTACGCCGAGAACTCCGTGCCCAGCGCATTCGGCCGCAACGTTGTGAACGTGATCCTCGTCGACTTCCGTGCGCTGGACACGCTTGGTGAAGTCTTTGTCGTTGGCGTTGCTGCGATGGGCGTCTTCACGCTTCTGAGGCTCCGCAGCGGTAACGAGCCCCGCGACCACCAGCAGCCACACTCCGACCCTGGGGGCGCGCCATGACCTCCGTCATCTACAGGACCGCGGCGGTCGTCATCCTGCCCGTGATGCTGCTGCTATCGATCGTCGTTCTCCTCCGCGGTCATAATGAGCCCGGCGGAGGGTTTGTTGGCGGGCTGCTCGCCGCGAGCGGTTTTGCCCTCTACGCGCTCTCACACGGCCACGCCGAAGCTCTGATGAAGATGCGTGTCAAGCCCAAGCTGCTTTGCTGCATCGGCCTGCTCGCCGCAACGCTGAGCGGTATCCCTGCCCTTGTCCTCGGCGATCCGTATCTCAAGAGCATCTGGTTCTCGATCCAGCCGCCCGGTTTTCCCGAGCCGCTGAAGATCGGGACACCGCTGGTGTTCGACATCGGCGTGTACCTGCTCGTTCTCGGCGCGGTCGCGCTGATGGTCCTGACCCTCGAGGAGTTCCGGCATGATCCTTCTGCTGGCGATTAGCATCGGCGTGCTCTTCGGCACAGGGGCCTACATGCTCATGCGCCGGAGCCTGGTCAAACTCGTCATGGGCTTGGCGCTGTTCGGGCACGCCGCGAACCTGCTCATATACGCGACGGCCCGGCCGATGCGTGGCATGGCTCCGCTGGTCAAACGAGGTGAGTCCGAGCCGCCCTCGCCGTTCAGTGACCCGCTGCCCGCGGCGCTCGTGCTGACCGCGATCGTCATCGGATTCGGCATCGTGTCCTACACCATTGTGCTGATCAAGCGGGCCTATCAGGATGTCGGTTCCGACGACCTGGCGCTCTACACGGAGACCGATCGCTGATGCTCGTGATCGCTCCCATCCTGCTGCCGATGCTCGGCGCCGCCGTATCGCTGGCGTTCTGGGGCCGCGCCAGTGTGCAGCACGCCATCGCGGTGGCATGCAGCGCGATCGCCTTGGCTGTGGCGGTCACGCTGCTCGTCGTGGTCGACCGCCAAGGGATCCAGGTCAGCGCGATGGGCGGCTGGGCGGCACCGTTCGGCATCGCGCTCGTCGCCGATCGCTTCGGTGCGATCATGGTGCTTCTTGGGACCATCGTGGGCTTTGCGGTCTGCATCTACTCGATCGCGGCTACGGATTCCCGCCGGGCCGCGAACGGCCATGTGCCGCTGGTCCTCTCGATGCTTGCGGCCGTGAGCGGGGCCTTTCTCAGCGGCGACCTATTCAACCTCTACGTCTGGTTCGAGCTCATGCTTCTGTCGTCGTTTGTCCTCCTGACGCTCGGCGGTGAGCGCGCCCAGCTCGAAGGCGCGATCAAGTACGTGACGCTGAATCTGCTCTCCTCTGTCGTCTTCCTTGCGACAGTCGGCATCATCTATGCCTCGGTTGGCACGCTGAACATGGCACACCTCGCTCAGAGGCTTGATGCCCTGGAGGACCCAGCGTTCGCGACGCTCATCGGCACGCCGCTGCTCGTCGCGTTCGGCATCAAGGCGGCGGTGTTCCCGCTGTTTTTCTGGCTGCCCGCGTCTTATCACACCCCGCCGCCCGCGGTATCTGCTCTCTTCGCAGGGCTGCTGACGAAGGTCGGCGTCTATTCACTGATCCGTGCGACGACGCTGATGTTCGATCAGGAGCAGCAGCTGCTGGGCGATGCGATTCTGATCGTCGCCGGCCTGACCATGGCGTTCGGTGTTCTCGGTGCCGTCGCGCAGAACGACATCCGCCGGATCCTCTCGTTCCACATCGTGAGCCAGATCGGTTACATGCTCATGGGCCTGGGCATCGCGCTCTCACTGCTGGGACGCCCGGACGCCGACCAGGACACACGCGACATGGCCCTGTTCGCGATGGTCGGCAGCGTCCTGTACATCATGCACCACATCATCGTAAAGACCAACCTGTTCCTCATCGGCGGCGCGGTCCTGAAGCTCCGCGGATCCTCTGAACTCAAGAATATCAGCGGCATCGTAACCACGAACCCGCTGCTCTCTGGTTTGTTCCTGGTCTCTGCGCTCTCGCTCGCGGGCATCCCGATCCTCTCTGGGTTCTGGGCCAAGCTGATCCTCGTTCGCGCAGGACTCGAAGCGCAGGCCTATAGCATCGTCGCGGTCTCACTGGCGGTCAGTCTGCTCACCCTGCTCTCGATGACCAAGATCTGGACGCAGGCGTTCTGGGGCGAAGCGCCGGATGAAGTCGCTCCCATCCGCAGACGAGCCCTCGGGACCATGTACGCCCCGATCATCGTCCTCGCCGTACTGACGCTGCTGATCGGCTTCGGTGCACCGGTTGCGTACAGCATGGCCGAGCAGGCTTCTCGCTCACTGCTCGACCCAGCCTCGTACATCGATGCGGTAATGCCGGACGGTCTTCCGGTCGATGCGGAGGTGCCGGCCGAGCCCACCGGAGGGGGTACGATGCCATGACGCTCGGCAGCAACCTCATCCTGGCGGTGCTGTGGGCGGCGATCATCGGGCCGTTCACGCCCAGCAACCTCGCCGTCGGCTTTGTGCTGGGCTACATCGTGCTGAGGATCAGCGGCGGCGGCTCGGAGCCCCCTGCCTACGCTCGCCGAGTCCTTGCGACGATCCGGCTCGGCGCATTCACAATCCTCGAACTCGTCGTCGCCAACCTCCGCGTTGCGTGGTACACGGTCTCTTCGCTGCGTTCGCTCAAGCCCGCGGTGATTGCTGTGCCGCTCGAGCAGGGACTGACCGATGCGGAGATCACGCTCCTCTCGACCCTCATCACGCTGACACCCGGCACGCTGACGCTCGATGTCAACGAATCCCGCACGGCGCTCTGGGTCCACTTCATGCACGTCGATGACCGTGAGCACGCCATCCAGTCGATCAAGCGAGGCTTCGAGCGCCGCGTCCTGGAGGTCACACGATGATCCCGTACAACGGCGATCCGTCACACTGGCTCTTCGTGATCTCGGGCACGATCCTCGGGCTCGGTATCCTCGCCTCGCTCTTCCGTTTGATCCGGGGGCCGACCCTGGCGGACCGAGTGGTCGCGCTGGATCTCATCGGATTCATGCTCCTGGGTGTCCTCGGCGTGTTCGCCATCGTGACCCAGCGTGAATCGCTGCTCTTTGTCGCGGTCGTCGCCGCGATCATCTTGTTTCTGGGTACCGCGGCATTCGCGCTCTTTCTTGAGCGGAGGACCGGCTCATGAACGTACTGGATGTCCTGACCGTGACGTTCGTCTTCCTCGGCGCGTTCTTCGGCATGGTCGCCGGTATCGGGATTGTTCGCATGCCAGATCTGTATATGCGCATGCAGTCCGCAACCAAGGCCGGCACGCTCGGCATCGCGTGCATCGCTGCCGCCGTGGCGACCCACTTCCAGAGCGCTGGGATCACGGTCCAGGCGGTACTGGTTATCCTGTTCCTGTTCGCGACCGCCCCGATCGCCTCGCACCTGATCGCGCGCGCCGCCGCGGTGGCCGGAGTCAAGTTCTGGTGGAGCACCTCGCTTCCCGCGGAGTGGCAGGCCAAGTCGGACAGTGACTCTGCACCGCGTCCGTAGCCACCGTCAGACTGACGGCGGCTTCCGCGCAGGGACCTACGGCATCACGTTGTCGCGCAGCAGGTACGCGCTCGGCTCGAGCGTCTCGTCGAAAGACCGCAACGGTATGCCGTACATCGAGTCGCCCGCCTGGTGGTCCTTCCAGACAGTGATGACTCGATCGATCGCCAGTTCCGGGTTCTCGTGATCCGCGACGAACAGACGGACCTGCAGCCTCGACTTATCAGAAAAGTACCACGTCCCGTTGCTGAACGTCCACTTCGTCTCGCGGCGCCACTGCTCAGCGGGGATCCGCACCGCAAGCACCTCATACTCCTGCTGCTGCACATTCCACGCACTCCGAGCGATCTCGATCGCCTCGTCGCGGTCGGGTCCCTGGAAGCCATCCCCGGGCATCCTGTTCTCTCGGATGATCAGCTCTCGCAGGCTGTCGGCCTGCGTCTTGAGATCGGTGCGCGTCTGCGCAAGCTCCCGGTCAAGCTGCAACGCGGCATCGGGATCGATCGCCGCAAGCAGCACGAGCCTGTCTTCCGCGTAGCCGAGCACCTGCGGGATCCCCCCGGTGAACCACAGCGGCTTCTGCTGGGCGACCGCGTCGGCGCCCTGCTGCCTCGCGGTCGCGAGGTCGGAGCGGATCTCATCGGGAAGCGTCGATCGCATCGCCTCGGCGGCGGCGAGAAACTCGGCGTGGTTCCGGAGGAACCCGTTGCCGATGCCCTCGATCGCCTTACCCTGATCCGTCTGCTGCTGGATCAGCCGGAAATATGCCTCCGCGATGCGCAGTCACTCGGCCTTGGAAGCTTCGGCTTGTGCGAGTGTCTCCGCGGCGAGCGGACGGTTCGTCTGCAGCAGCATTGTGTCGCCGAACATGATTGCCAGATCGCGCAGGCGTTTGCGGTCGGGCTCGAACTGCGGGTAGTTCGCGGGGTTGATCAGGTCTTGGAGCGCGGCGTGCAGCGGATTCAGGTAATCAGCCGCGACAGAGACCTTCGCGTCAGCGTTGACCACGCGCTGGCTGATATCAGCGACGCCCTGCCCGTCCGCGGGCAGCTGACCCAGCGTGTCGCGTGCGAAGCCGGTCTTCCTCCGGGCGTTGTCGATCACGCTGCGCAGCGCGATGACCTCCCGGTGGTCGATCGCCAGCTGGTCCTCAACCACCCGGAGCCGCTCGGTCTGCGCCGTCAGGTGTTCGGCGTTGCCCTCGACCTCGCGGAGGTGAAACCGCGCGTTCTTGAGCAGCTCTTCCTGTTGGTAATTGAGCTTGACACCCTCATCGGATGGTGGGGGCGGCGCGTCGGAGCCGGTCATGATCGCGCGCAACCGGTTGTACTCCTCGGCCGCCGCGCTGTACCGCGCCGCAGCCTCGTCCCGACCGGGAGCGGAGGAGGGGATCGTCTCGAGCAGCGACTTCGCCGGCGTCAGATCGTCGAGCGCCTGCTGCAGGCGGTTGGCCAGCAGCTTGCCCGCGGAGCCACGCGGCGGGGTGGTCCGGCCGCTCAGACTCGACGCGACGGACTGCAGGTTCGCCTCAGCGCGACGCAGCAGCCCGTTGACCTTGTCCACATCGTCAGCTGCTGAAGCAGGAAAACACCCAAGCAACGTCAGCAGCACCGCCACAATCCTGATCCACCCGGCACCACCGCGACTGCTTGGCTGCATCACAATTCCCCCCTTTTGCCACACCGGAATCATCACAGACGAGTCTAATCCTCAGATCGCCGTGGTACCAGAGTTTGTCTCAGCCTTGCGGATCGCCCACGATGCTGGCTTCGGTAAGGACAGGGAGTGAGTCGACGGTTGTAAGCCGGGCATCGATCGTGATGCGCTGACCGATCAGGGCCATCCAAGGATCGGTCAGCACCCCGCCGGCGCCCGCGCCGGGCAGCACCCCCCAGCGCGTCACACCCTCAGACGTGCTCCCGACAAAGATCGCGGGGATGCCACCCCGGATGCAGAGCGTCGCGCACGCCTTGTGCGCACGACCCTCTCCCGGTTTCATGGCGCCGAGATAGCATTTTGAATCGAGGATCTCGCCTGTCAAGCGGAGGCTGTATGCCGGAGCTGGCGCCCTTGCTCGGTCTGTTAGAGCCTCGCTCGTTGGCTCGATCGCCGCATCGCCGGGGAGCAGCTCGAGCATCCGGATCGAACCGCGCTCGAGCCTCGCGCCGCGCGCGATGACTCGCTGACCAGCCATGTCCCCGGCCGAGGTGCGCGCACCGAACTTGCCCTGCTCGACCAGCAGCACAGGGCCTGCGTCGGTCTCCAAGAAGACCACGGGCTCGGACCGCAGCACACCCCGAAACTCCGCGATCGAGGCCGTGTCCCAGACCGCTTGGCCGGGTTGGTTCATCGACGCAGCCACGCCGTACCCGATAGCGGCTGCCGCTATGAGCCCAAAGAACCCCGCGGCACGCGCGATACCACGGTGTCTCCCGAGCAGCGGCAGGTACCCGACGTACAGCTTGCGTTCGCTCACGGACACGCCTCCTAGTCAGCTTCGCCGCTCTCGGGGTGCGCGGGCAACACGGGCGTGCCAGGCGCGTTGGCCTCAACGCGAAGCTCGACGCGGCCGGCGCGGATGCGGACCTCGTACGTCGGGAGCTTCTCGGTGTATGGTGGCGGTGAACAGCCGTCCTCGGCACGGTACTGATAGCCGTGCCAGGGGCACGTGATGCAGCCATCAACGACCTCACCCTCACCGAGCGGGCCTCCCTGGTGCGCGCAGACATTGCTGACGGCGTTGATCCCGCCGGCATGGCGAAAGACCGCAGCCTCCTGCCCGGTCGGCAGCCGAACGATCGCGGCCCGATCCATCGGTACCCGGTCGAGCGCGAGGGCGTCGGCCCAGCCCTCGTCGCGGCCCGTGTCCGTCTCTGCGCGGCGGTCGGTCACGAGCTGCCGAAGCCCCGCGGCGATATGCAGCAGCGACACCGAGCCAACGCCTGCCATCACGAGCCATCCCAGGAGTGGATCGACCCGGTCCTGCACGGCACCAAGCAGCACATGTCCCACAACCAACCCGTAGGCGGCATACACCAGCATGTGCAGCCACTTCCACGTGCGCGCACCCAGAAACGAGAGCCAGAAGTCGTGGCTGCTCACCGCCATCACCGAGAAGATCGTCAACGCCATGAACCCGAGCAGTTCGAAGGGCAGCCCCGGCGAGCCGTGCATCCCGCCCGAGACCACGTTGGTGATCCACAGCCCCTCGCCGAACCCGCCGTAGTACCCGATCGAGATCAGGGCGTGCAGCAGCACGATGAAAAAGAACGTCACTCCCATGTGCCGGCGGTTGTAGAGCAGAACCAGGAAACGGTCGTCCAGCCGTGCCAGTGGTCCGATCATCAGGATCGCATGCAGCAGCACCAGCCCCGCCAGCCCGAGCGCGCGCATCACAAGAACGGGCGCAGCGATATCGCCGGGTGCCGCGAATCGAAGAAACCCCACCGCAACGACCACACCGAGGAATACGCCAACGGCAAGACCGAGGACGCGGTCGTACGCCGCCTTGTGCCGGTTCCACTGGACCCAACGGAAACGCTGCGTCATGGCGTAGGTGCCTCGGACAGGCCGGAGGTGGAAACACCATCGACCGGCCGGGATGCGGGCTCGTGCAGGAGCATCACCGACACAACCAGGATCATCAGCGCTGGCCCGAGGATGAGCCAGGCGATCGCATGCGTACGGCGCTGCCTCCGAGTCACGCCGCGGCTCCTCCCGCCGTGACCGAACGCCCACGCACCAAACGCGCAAGAACCAGCGGCCAGAACACGATCGCACCAGGCACGAGCACGAGCCTAACCGAGCGTTTCGATTCCGTAAGCCGGGAATCGATCCGACGGCCTGCCAGCAAAAGGAAACCCAGGCCCACCGGCAACCCGACTACCAGATAGCCCAGGACACCAAGCACGATCACGTCGGCAAGCTTCACTCCGGTTGCCTCCAGCTCCTGGGTTCCTCAAGCAGCAGCCAGAGCAGGTTGTCCGCGAACGCGTTTTCCCGCGTCAGCCCGATGTGGTCGGCCGACAAGAACTGCACGCGGTCCCACGCGACCGGGCTGTCGAGCCCCGGCGACCAGATGCGACCGGCCCGCTCGTCCATCAGCGCACTGCTCCGCGTCACGGTGCCGTCTCCGGGCGACGAGGCAAGCTCGCGGACCGTCCCGTCCGGCTCGACCGCGAAGACATCGGGCGTGTCTTCGGAATCGGCGGCGAACAGCGACAGACGCAGGCCCGCAGGCCGGTCGGCCGGCATGTCGAGGGCCCGCTGCACCTGCTCGGCGCGGGCCAGCGACTTGCGGAGATGGTCCAGCGCGATTGCTCGGCGTGCCTCGGGGTCCGCCGCGTTCGGCAGCAGCCATTCGAGGTACTCGTCCTGGTCAGGGTCGGCCAGGCCCCAGCCGTACCGCTCCCATGTCGCGATATCAAAGAGGTCGACAGGCTCGCCGGTCTGTGCATCGATCACCCGAGCGTGCCGCGTGCGTGGCAGAAGCTGGTAGATCGCCGGCATCGTGCCGAGCACAGCGGGGCGATAGTTCGGGAACAGCGGGTTGAGGTCCCAGCCGTCGACGAGCTGCCGGAGCGAGAGGATCGAGCCCGCATTGGGCGTTCCCACGAGGATCGCCTGCTCGATATCGGCCGCACCTGACCAGGTCAGCTCCGGGAGCGACCCATCCGCGGGCAGGGGCTGAGCGCCGTAGCGCAAGTAGTACCGCAGGATCAGACCGCCCATCGAATGCGCAACGACATCGACCTTGACCGGCGCTTCGGGCGGCAGATCCCGGCCGATGCGTGCCGCCGACTGCGCATCGCGGATGAGCCGGCCGAGTTCCGCGGCCGCCTCGCTGATATCGCGACGCCAGTCGTAGCCGTGCTGAAAGCAGGTGGAGTGCAGCCCCCCATAGTCGATCACGCCCGCTTCACCGAGCTCATCATCCCGGTACCGGCCCGCACCGAGCGTCTCCATGATCTCCAGGTACGCCGACAGCCGGATCCCGCGGAATAGGCCGATATCCGCGACAACGACATCCAAAACCCCGTCCTGTCGGACCTCGTCGCGGATGGAGTCGAGCGGCTCGCCGAGCGCCATCGGCAGCGCGACACGACGGGCGCCGTCGGGCTTGTCCGCATCGGCCGCTCCGAATGTGAACGAGCCCCAGACCTTGGTCCCGTCCGCATCCACGAGCTTCGATCCCAAAATACCCGGTATGACGATGACCGGGTTCCGCGCATCACCGATCGCCTGCGCCGGGGTGTTGTAGATCGCCCCAAGGTCGGCAGTTGCCGGTGCACCGGAGCACCCCTTCATCGCCGCGACCGCGGCGATTGCCAACCCGGCCAACAGCGGGCGCACTCCCATCAGATCAGCTCCGGATCGGTCATGACCTCAACCGTCGACGGACCGTTGTGTGCGAGCGCGTGTCCCACTGCGTCTTCTAGATCCTCGGCACGCTCCACACGGATGCCGAGCCCGCCGCAGCTCGCAACGTAGCCGGCGATATTCGGGTTGCTCAGCGTTGTCTGCCAGACGTCCCACATACCCGCGCGCTGTTCCTTGCTGATCTTGCCAAGCTCGCCATTGTTCAGAAGCACATGCGTGATGTTCATGCCGTGGAGCACCGCGGTGTTGACCTCCCACGCATACTGCCCGAAACCGCCGTCTCCGGTCACGCACACGATCGGGCGACCCTTGAATCGCTCCCAGAACGGATCCGTCGAGTGCTCGCAAGCCCGTGTTGCCGCCCAAGCGCCCATCGCCGCCGGATACCCGAACCCGATCGATCCGAGATAGCCCGACATCAGCACGGCCTGCTTACCGCTCGCTTCGAAGTAACGCCCGAAGCTGTACGTGTTGTTCCCAACATCGACCGCAATGATCGCGTCTTCCGGGACCATACGGTTCAGCGCATCAAACAGAGCGACCGAGCTGACGCCCTGTCCGCGGTGGTCCTGGAGACGGCTGGCCTTTTCCCGACGCCAGATCGCCCACCGCTCAGCGATCTCGTTGGCACGATCGCGGCTGACATGCCCGCCCTTCGCGCGTTCACGCAGCATGTCTGCCGTCACACCGATCTCGCCGAACAGCGGCCAGTCGATCGCGTGGAACCGCGCGAGCTGCGAGCGGTCGACATCGACCTGGATCGTCGGCTTCTTGGGCGTGATCCCCGTGTGGTTCGAGAAGCTCGCTCCGAAGACCAGCAGCAGGTCACACTCGTTCATGAACCACGACGCGATCGGCGTGCCCGAGCGGCCGAGAACGCCGCAGCCGAGTTCATGCCCCCCGGTGTGCGCGCCGTGATCCCCGATCAGGCCCTTGCCCTTGAACGTCGTCATCACCGGGCAGCGGAGCGTCTCGGCGAGCGCGATCACGCGGTCCATTGCAAAACGCGCACCGTGCCCGACGATGATCGCAGGGCGTTCCGCGTTCGTGAGCGCATCAGCAGCGGACTCGAACACGCCTGCGTCCGGGGAAATGCCCGTCGGCGCGAGCCTGCCGTCCAGTCTCGATGGCTCGGTTCCCACAGACGCGGGGACCGTCTGCACATCGTCGGGGAAGATCAGGTGCGACACGCCCGGGCCGAGCACCGCCGACCGGATCGCCAGCCCCATCAGCTCGGCGTGGTCCGAGCCGGGCAAGCACAGGTGGCTGAACGGCGCGACGGCGCTGAACGCGTCCTTGAGCGGCAGTTCCTGGAACGCGCCCGGCCCAAAGACCTGCTGGTTGACCTGGCCAGTCAGCGCCAGCATCGGCGCCCGATCGACCTTCGCGTCCCAACAGCCCGTCAGCAAGTTCGTCGCACCCGGGCCGGCGATTGTCAAACACGCCGCAGGCCGCCCGGTCAGCTTGCCGAACGCCGACGCCGCGAACGCCGCCGCCCCCTCATGCCTGATCGCCACGTACCCGAGTTCGCCAGCCTCGCACCGCCGCCGGATCGCGTCTGCAAGGCCCAGGTTGGAGTGGCCGACCATGCCGAAGACGTGCGTGACGCCCCAGGCAACCATCGACTCGGCCATCACATCTGTAACCGTCCGCTCGTGAGCCGTCTCGTCCTCGACGCCGACATAGACCCCGTCGGGTCGGTCCTCGACGGCATATGTCTCGATCCCGTCGTCGTACCCGCCGGGCGGTTTGCCGGTGAGCGGGTCGAAATCCCAGCCATGCCAGGGGCAGCGCAGCATGCAGCTGCCGTCCCCAGCGATCTCGATCGAGCCCTCGCCCAGCGGCCCGCCCTGGTGTGGGCACGCGTTGTCGAGCGCGCCGTACTTGCCCTTATGCCGCGTTAGACAGATCTGTTTGACCCCGTCGCCTATCGGCACGGTCACGGTGCGAACCCTGCCCTCCGGCAGCTCATCGGGCAGCGCCACGCGGTGCCACGTCAGCATGGCCCTCTTTGTTTCAGCCATCGGCCAGCGCCTTTCTGCACGCGCGGTACGCCGAAGCAACAAACCAAGCCACGCGCCGCTGCTGCACCGCGGGGTCCTGGCTTGAGGTCACGGCCGAGGTGGGCAACACGGCCACCGGCAGCGCGCCCGCCCGTTCGATCCATCGCCCGGCATCGAGCGGCGGAACGCCGCGGCCATCGACCGGCCGGCTCGACCAGGGCGAGACATACCAGTAGCCCTCGTCGACGAGCGCGTCGGGCGGCGTCAGGCCAACGCCGACGGTGCTCGCCATCGATCCATCGGATGCTCGATCAACAATCAACAGCGACGCCAGGTCGAAGTGGTGGGGCCATATCAACGCTTCGGCGTGCCCGTCTCCCTCGCCTGCGACCGATTCGATCAACGCCTGCAGCAGCGCATCGGTGTTGCTGTACAGCCGGATCATCTCGGCGACGGCGAGCTGGTTCGGTTCACTGAAGCTCGCGCCACGCCCGAGCGGATGTTCCGGTAGATCCGGGGCAGCACGCGAAGCCTGGCGCGCCTCCCCGAGCAGGGACAGCCCCCGCTCGCGGACCCAGGCAACCGAATCGTCGCTCGTCTTGCCCTCGAGCCCAACCGAGTCGAGCGGTTCTCCCTGTGCATCGACAAGAAACAGCTGCATATCCCATGGCCGCAGCACGACCCTGGCGGGGCGTTCGCCGACGCTGAGCCTGCCGGCGAAGAACTGGTCATGCAGCCTGTCATGGTCGGGTACCCAGACCAGCGTCGAGTGGCTGTCGTCGGCTCGCTCCTCGGCCCAGCCCTTGCCGAGCTCTGCGACCGCCTGAGCGGCGTAGTGCAACACTCGCCACGCGTCGGTGACGGCCGCAGGGTCGTGGTGCCCTGCCAGCTCCCACCAGTGGGCATCCACGAGAACTTCTTCTATCGGTGCGTCCACGGCTCGATCCAGTTCGGTAAAAAGCGTTCCGCCCGGACCTTACCCGACGCTGCCGGGGGCGTTGGAGTTGTCGGGTGTACCGGTTCGACTTGGAATTGACTGAATATGCATCAAGCGTATACTTATGCATGAAGGCCCGTCGGCACGAGCATATCCGCCTTCTCCTCACCGAGAAGCCCATCCCCAGCCACGACCGGCTCCGGCGGTTGCTCGCCGAGCACGGCATCGAGGTCACCCAGGCGACCCTCTCGCGGGACCTCCGCGAACTCGGCGTCATCAAGACCGCCTCGGGGTACCAGCTCCCCAGTCTGCTCGACGCGGCCCCTCCCGTGGCACGTGCCGCTCGACAGTCGTCCGATCCACTCGTGCAGCACGTCACGGGCGTGCGCACAGCCGCCAGCATGGTTGTGCTGCTTACGACGCCGGGATCGGCTGGCGTGGTGGCGCTGGATCTCGATCGTCACCCACCCTCGGGCGTCGTGGGCACCATCGCGGGCGATGACACGGTCTTCGTGGCGATCGCGTCGGGCGTATCGGCCGAGACGGTGACCATCACGCTGATCGGCCGCATCGGTCTGCCACCCGCGGGGTCATGGAATCAGCACGCTCTTGCAGACACTGCCAACACGGAGGCCGCATCGTGAGCGATCCAGCGGCCAGCGTGTCCGTCGTCGGCGTGGGTGGCTACACCGGCCAGGAATTGGCCAGGCTGGTGATTGGGCATCCCGTGCTCAGGCTTAGTAGCGTGTTCGGATCCGATGCGACCTCGGGGCGCCCGCTTGCCGACGTGGCACCGGCCATCGGCGCGCTGACGCACCGCGTCTTGGGGCAGGCGACGGCGGAGGCGATCCTAGACGATGATGCTGGGATTGTGGCGCTCGCGACGCCCCACGCCGTCAGCGCTGAGCTTGCACCCAAGCTGCTCGACGCGGGTCGAATCGTGCTGGATCTCTCTGCAGCCTACCGGTTACGTGACGCTTCGGCCTATCCCGCCTTTTACGGGTTTGAGCATGCTCACGCGGGCCTGCTGGAGCGCGCGGTCTACGGCATGGCCGAGATCGAGAGGGATCGCATCGCGACGGCCGACCTGATCGCGGTGCCCGGCTGCTACCCGACTTCCGCGGTGATCCCGCTGGCGCCCCTGGTGCGTGCCGGTCTTGCCGATGAGCAAGAGCCCGTCATCATCGATTCGACGTCGGGTGTCAGCGGCGCGGGTCGGTCGGCGTCTCAGCGCACTCTTTTCTGCGAGGTCTCGCAGTCGCCATACGGTGTCCTGACCCACAGGCACACGCCCGAGATCCGAGAGAAGCTCGGCACCGACGTGCTGTTCACGCCGCACCTGGGTCCGTACCAGCGGGGTATCTGCTCGACGATGCATATCAAGCTGCGAGATGGCGTCGACGAGACGGCGCTGCGCGCGGCACTGGAGTCGGCGTACGCGGGCGAGCCGTTTGTGCGTCTACTTCCCGCAAGCGTGTGGCCATCGGTCGCCGGTGTGGAGCGCACAAACCGCGTCGACATCGGCCTCGCGGTTAGCGAGCCGCACGGCCGGGCGATCGTGATCGCCTGCATCGACAACCTGCTCAAAGGTGCCGCGGGACAAGCCGTGCAGTGCCTGAACCTGCGGCTCGGTCTCGACGAGCCGCTGGGCCTGCCCGGGGCGAGGGGGTCGTGATGCCGGGCGACGGTCATATCGTGGTCAAGCTCAGCGGGCGTGCGCTCGACGACGAAGCGCGCCGGCTGGGTGTGTGCCGGGCGTTGGCGGGCCTCGCGGGTCGCGGCGTCATCGTTCATGGCGGCGGCGTTCAGATCGATGCGTTGTTCGACCGGCTGCGCGAGCCGGTTGAGCGTGTTGATGGCATCCGCCGAACTCCGGAGTCGCAAGTCGGTCTTGTCGCCGGCGTGCTGGCAGGCACTGTCAACACGCGGCTTGTGGCGACGCTGCGCTCGGTGGGTGTGCACGCCGTGGGGACGAGCCTTGCATCCTGGGGTGTCATCGATGCGGAGGTCGACCCGGCGATCGGCGGCCGTGTCGGCAGGGTCGGACCGGGGATCATGCGTGCCGACGGCGGCGCTCCGCTGCTTGCGGACCTGCTCGCCGGAGGCTGGCTCCCGGTGGTCAGCCCGATCGCGTGCGACCGCGCCGGCGGTCTCTTAAACATCAACGCCGATGACGCGGCCGCGGGGGTCGCAACCGTGATCGGTGCGGAACGAGTCGTCATGCTCACGGATGTACCTGGCGTTCGCGATGAGCAGGGCGGGGTGATCGGCGTACTTGATGAGATCGAGGCCGAGCGGCTGATCGAAGCCGGCGTGGTGCGCGATGGGATGGTCGCCAAGCTGCGGGCTGCGTTCGCGATCGCTTCCAGCGCCGGCTGCGGGGTGTGTATCGCGTCGTCAGACGATGCCTCGCGTGCCATTGTTCCCGGCCAACACGTCGGAACGCTATGCGAGGCCGCGTCGGGCCCTGCGCTTGCTCGAAGGGGGACGCCGTGATGCTCGATCAACCCAAAGCGTTGCAAGACACCGCGAGTCTCCGTGGCCGATCGCTGCTCTCGATCCTGGATCTCGAGCCCGCGTCTATCGAGCGCGTCGTCGCCGACAGCATCCGCCAGCGTTCGGCGCCCCTCGACCCAGCCGCCCTTGCGGGACGCTCTGTGGCGATGCTGTTTGAGAAGCCGAGCCTGCGTACGCGTGCCAGCTTCGAATTCGGCCTGCGGAGGCTCGGAGCGGATGTCGTCTACTTCGACCTGCAGGCCCAGAGGATCGGCCAGCGTGAGAGTGTCATGGATTATGCGAAGAACCTCGAGCGCTGGTGCGACGCGATCGTGGCCAGGGTGCACGGTCACGGCGTTCTTGAACAGCTCTCGCTGCACGCCTCGATCCCGGTCGTCAACGCCCTGAGCGACGCCGAGCACCCCTGTCAGGCGCTGGCGGACCTGGTGACGCTCCGCCAGCACCTCGGCACGCTTCGCGGCAAGCGGCTCGCCTTCGTCGGCGCCGCCGACAACGTGTGCCACTCACTGATGCTCGCCGCTGGATCAGTCGGGATGATCATGACGGTGATCACGCCGGAGGCCGATGCGCCCGATCCTGCGTGTCTCGAGGCGGCACACGCTCGGGCGAGCGCCTCGGGCGGTCGGATACGGGTCTCCTACGACATCGACGCCGTCCGAGGTCAGCACGCTGTCTACACAGATACGTGGCTTCCCATGGGCAGCGCGCAGGGAGAGGCAGAATCGCGTCTTCTACGCTGCGAGCCGTATCGTGTGGACTCCACCGTGATGCGGCTCGCGGGTGACGGCATGGCGGGTGAGCCTCTGTTCATGCACTGCTTGCCGGCCGAACGCGGAGCCGAGGTGACGGCGGAAGTGATCGACGGGCCATCGAGCGTTGTGTACGACCAGGCCGAGAACAGGATGCACGCACAGAACGCCTTGATGCGTCTGCTGCTGGCCGATGATGCGGAGGTGTGAGCGATGGCAGAGTCGCTGCGTGGCGAGACGGTTGTGCTGGCGTACTCGGGCGGGCTGGATACCTCGGCGATCGTGCCGTGGCTGATTGAGCACGAGGGGTGCGAGGTTGTCGCGTATGTCGCGGACGTCGGGCAGGGTCAGGACGAGCTCGAGGGCATCGAGGCGAAGGCGATCGCCAGCGGTGCGCGCGACTGCATCATCGACGATCTGCGGCCCGCGTTCGTAGAGGAGGTCATCTGGCCCACGCTCCGTGCCGGCGCGGCCTACGAGCAGACGTACCTGCTCGGAACTTCTATGGCTCGCCCGATCATCGCCCGCGGGCAGGTCGAGGCGGCGCGACGGGTCGGGGCCAGCGGCCTCTGTCACGGCTGTACAGGCAAGGGCAACGACCAGGTCCGATTCGAGCTGACGTTCGCGGCGCTGGCGCCGGATCTGGCGATCATCGCGCCATGGCGCACCTGGTCCTTCTCGGGGCGAGAGGATCTGCTCGCGTACTGCCAGGCCAAGGGTGTCCCGGTGACCAGCTCGGTCGAGAAGATCTACTCGCGAGACCGGAACCTGTGGCACGTCTCGCACGAGGGCGGCGTGATCGAGGACATCAGTCGGCCGCCGCCAGATGATGCCTGGATGCTCACGGCCGATCCCGTCGAGGCCCCCGAAACACCTGCGGTGGTTCGGATCGGGTTCGAGTCAGGCGTGCCGATCGCGCTGGACGGGGTATCGATCGGGGGCGTTGAGCTGATCGAGGCACTCAACACGCTCGCGGGGGAGCACGGCGTGGGGCGTGTAGACCTGGTCGAGAATCGCGTGGTCGGGATGAAGTCGCGCGGCTTGTACGAGACGCCCGCGGGGACCGTCCTGTTCGCCGCGGCCCGTGCGCTTGAGGAGATCGTGCTCGACGCGCCGAGCCGGGCGCTCAAGGCCACGCTCGGGCAGCATCTCGCGGAGCTGATCTACGCCGGTCGCTGGTGGGGGCCGTCGCGCGAGGCCCAGGTCGCCGCGACCGATGTGCTCGCGCGGGACATGACGGGCGAGGTGGAGCTGCGTCTCTACAAGGGCACCGCAACAGCCACGACCCGATCAAGCCCGCGCAGCCTGTACTCGGAGTCGATCGCGAGCTTCAGCGACGCGGACGACTACAGCCAGGCGGACGCCGGCGGCTTCCTCAGGCTGTTCTCGCTCCCCGAGCGGCTGAGGGCGGGACGAGAAACGCACCAGGTGTCCCAGGGCGGGCTCGGGGCGTCCGGATGAGCGGAACGGCAGGCGGCGCGATGTGGGGAGGCAGGTTCGAAGAAGGGCCGGACGAGGTCTTCCGTCGGCTCAACGATTCCCTCCCGATCGACTGGCGCCTGGTCCGGCACGACATCCGCGGTTCGATCGCGTGGGCGCGCGCGCTTGCGCAGGTAGGGGTTTACTCCGGTGACGAGCTTGAGACGGTTATCGCTGGGCTGGAAGCGATCGGGATCGAGGCGGCCGGGCAGCCCGAGCCGCCCACCGAGTCCGGCGCGGAGGATGTCCACACCTGGGTCGAGCAGCGGCTGATCGATCGCATCGGTGACCTCGGCAAGAAGCTGCACACGGGCCGGAGCCGGAACGACCAGGTCGCAACGGACCTGCGCCTGTGGGTCCGCGAAGCCGCACTCGGGCTGGATGCGCTGCTGGCGGGCGTTCTCCACGCCCTCGCGGTCCAGGCGCACCGGCACGCGACGACTCCATTCCCCGCGTACACCCACCTTCAGTCTGCGCAGCCGGTGACGTTCGGGCACTGGTGTCTGGCGTACATCGCCATGCTCGAACGCGACCGCGGGCGGCTGTCCGATGCGGCGGATCGGCAGGACGAGTGCCCGCTTGGTTCGGCGGCGCTGGCGGGCACGACATACCCGGTCGACCGCGGCGCGATCGCGGCAGAACTCGGCTTTGAACGCCCAACCAGCAACAGCCTTGATGCGATCGCAAGCCGTGATCATGTCGTTGAGCTGCTCGGGGCCCTCGCGACACTCGGCGTGCACCTTTCGAGACTCGCGGAGGATCTTTCGATCTATACAAGCTCCGAGTTCGGGCTCGTCGAGTTGGATGACGGCGTTACCAGCGGTTCGAGCCTGATGCCGCAAAAGAAGAACCCCGATTCGCTCGAGTTGATCCGAGGCGCAGCATCGCAGCTCATCGCGGCGCCGGGTGCGATGCTGACCACGCTCAAGGGGCTGCCGATGTCGTACAACAAGGACCTCCAGTATGACAAGGAGACCCTGTTTGGTGCGGCTGATCGTGCGGCCGATGTCCTCCGCCTTGCAGCACGGACCGTCGCTGGGCTTCACTTGCACGAGGCACGCGCCCTGAAAGCTGCTGGGCTGGGGTACGCGAACGCGACTGATCTCGCGGACATGCTCGTCGCCGCAGGGGTACCCTTCCGCGACGCGCACGAGCGCGTTGGCTCGGTGGTCCGACACGCCATCGACGCGGGGCTCGCGATCGACACGCTGCCCGAGGCCGATATCCGGCAGCTGCTGCCCGAGCTCGAACCGGGTGCGGTCCGTTCGCTGACCGTGGGCTCGCTGCTGGCTGCCCGCGATGTTCAGGGCGGAACCGCGCCTGTACGTGTCACGCAGGAGGCCGTGCGAGCGATGGAGCGGATAGACGCAAGCGATTGATCGTGCGCACAAAAACGCCCGCGCCGGCGATCCACGAGCTCTCGTCGGCACGGGCGGGTTGTGGTCCGATCAGATTCTGCGGCAGTGTGTGCGATCGGCATCGATCACGCAAGTCCGCGAGCATTGCCAGCCGGGCACCGCCCTGAATCGCCACGCGCGTGAACGTATTGACAACTTCTCTGCGGACCTGCCGCAAAGGTCTGTTCTGCGGGCTCAAGGCGGCGGGAAGCTACATCGCCCCGGTTGGCTCTCAAGGCTTTGGTGAGGTGAAAGCGAAGCGGCGCTGGGTGTCTTAAAACCATGCCGATGGCCTTCTGAAGGCCTAGCCCGCAGGTTGAATAATTATGCATTCAATGAGACTGGTTCTCAGCCTGCTTGGGCGATTTCGTCCCGATTGCGGAGGTTCGGCCCGAAGGGTCTGTACGGAGGCAACAGGATCGCGTCCGCGGCGGTCTAGGCTTGGCCCCAATGAGCACAGAGCGCCGAACTACGCCGGATCTGCTCGATGAACTCGCTTGGCGAGGGCTGTTGCACCAGTGCACCGACGAGACTGCCCTGCGGCGGCACCTCGATCTGGGCCAGGGCGGCGGACGCCGGCGGATCTACGCGGGTTTCGATCCCACGGCCGACTCGCTCACGATCGGCAACCTTGTTCCCATCATGCTTCTGCGACATGTCCAGCGGGCCGGGCACGAGCCGATTGTCGTCATGGGCGGCGGCACCGGGCTGATCGGTGATCCATCGGGCAAGTCGGCCGAGCGGCAACTGATGACGGCAGACACGGTCGCCGAGCACATCTCCAAGCAGCGGCCGATCTTCGAGTCGCTGCTGGGCGATGGCGTCAAGGTCCGCGACAACGCCGAGTGGCTCGCCGGGCTCGGCTATATCGAAGCGCTCCGCGACATCGGCAAGCACTTCAGCGTCAACATGATGATGCAGAAGGATTCGGTCAGGAGCCGCCTCCAGGACCGTGATCAGGGGATCAGCTACACCGAGTTCAGCTACATGATCCTCCAGGCGTACGACTTCGCGTACCTCTTCGAGAAGGAGGGCGTTACAGCACAGTGCGGTGGGAGCGATCAGTACGGCAACATGGTCGCGGGCTCGGACCTGATCCGAAGGCGGCAGTTCGCATCATCGGATCATGAGGCCGAGGCATTCGCGTTCACGGCGCCGCTGATGACCAAAGCCGACGGCGGCAAATTCGGCAAGACCGAGTCCGGCGCGATCTGGCTCACCCGCGAGCGGACGAGCCCGTACGCCTACTTCCAATTCTGGCTGAACACGGCGGACGCGGACGTCGGCCGATTTCTTAGGACCTTCACGCTGCTGCCGCAGGAAGACATCGATCGGCTGGAGCGGTCGGCGGCGGAAAACCCGGGTGCCCGCGAGGCTCAGAGGACGCTCGCGCGAGAGGCGACGACGCTTCTGCACGGAGCGGCTGAGTCCGAGGCGGCCGAGGCCGCTGGTAGAGCCCTGTTTTCCGGCGATATCGCGGGATTATCGGCTGAACTGCTCGAAGAGGTTCTTTCCGGTGCTCCCGCGAGCGCGTACGCGCGCGACCGCCTCGCGGCGGGGGTCGATCTGATCGATGTGCTCATCGAGACGGGGCTGGCCAAGAGCAAGCGCGAGGCGAAACAGTTCATCGCGAACGGCTCTGTTCTGGTCAACGGACAGCGCGCTGAGGACGGGCGGTCTCTGACGACCGATGATCTTGTTCACGGTTCCGTGATCGCGCTTCGGCGTGGCAAGAAACAGTGGCATGTGACGCGCTGGAGCGTCTGATCATGATCGGAAGGCTCAGGTCGGCATGCCGGCGATCCGCTCGAGCGCTCGCGGGTCCTCGGGATGTCCGGTGGTGAGGCTGAGGACCGCCGCGTGGGCTGTCGCCAAGACGCGGTTTGCATCGATCGGCGGCAGGCGGGGTGCGTCGCCGAGCACGGCGCCGGCTTCATCGGCGAACACCGATTCGCCGAGGCGTGCCGCGTCCAGCTGGGTGGTGAGCTTCTCGAGCGCGAGGCCGGCCGGGTCTGTCCAGGTGATATCGGTATCGGTCACATCCAGCCGTCCTGCTGGGCCCAGGAGGATGGTGCTCCGACGCCAATCGCCCGCTTGGTCTGTCGCGAACAGAGACGCCGACTGGCCGTGTTCAAAGCGGAAGACGGCTGCGAGGTGGCCGTGCAGCCCGCGGAGTGATTCGGCGCGTGAGCGTTCGGGGCCAGCAGGCGTGTGGGTCGCATCGACAGCCAGGGGTGCACCGAGCAGCCAGGTCAGCAGATCCGCAGCCTCGCCCAGGCGTGCGCCGAGCGAGCCGAAACGGCGCGGACCGGCCAGATGGAGCGAGATCGCATCGATCGGTCCGAACGACTCGAGCAGGTCGGCGGCGGTACGCCAGGCCGCGCCGCGCCGGAGCATCGGCACCTGCGCGACCCGCTCTCTGGCGACGTCCGAGGCGTCTCGCCAGCTCGGGTGGGCGGTATCGGTCGAGCGTGGTGGGATCGGCTCGATGGTTAGGACGGTGCTGGTTCGCCGGGTCGCGTTCAAGAGCGTTCGGAGGTGGGTCGGATCGGTACCATCGGCGAACGTACCGGGGTCGCCGATGATGATGATGCCCGCGGCGTCCGCTTCCAAGAGGCTGCGGATGTCGTCCGCGTCTGCTTCCTGGCCGAGATCGAGGCGCGGGCGGTCCGGGCCGCCAGCGGCGAGCATGCGGACCCCACGGTCGCGGAAGGCGCGTTGGACCAGCGGCTGCTGATCTTGGCGGATCCATACGGCGGCTGTCTTGGGCGTCGGGAGCATGCGAGGGCATCGTACGGCCGAGGGCGTATCGCTGGTGCGCTACGATGGTTCGGTCACATGCCGCAAGGCGACCGCGCGTCGGCGAAGGCGTCGGCGTGAGGAAAGTCCGAGCACGACAGGACACGATGGTGGGTAACACCCACCCGCCGCTGGTCTTTGTTCGCGGGGCAGCGGCGAGGGAAAGTGCCGCAGAGAGCAGACCGCCGATGGCGCTCGACCGAGCGCACAGGCAAGGGTGAAAGGGTGCGGTAAGAGCGCACCGCTCGGCTGGTGACAGTCGGGGCATGGCAAACCCCATCGCGTGCAAGGTCAAGCAGCCCATGCCCTCCGGGGCTCGGCCGGTCCGGCCGTTGGCTTCTTCGGGAGCCTGTGGGCGGGTGGACCGCTCGGGCGGGGCCGCGGCTCCGCCCGCACCGCGTCGGCAACGGCGCGGGGAGAGAAATGGTCGCCCGTCGTCGTTGCTTCGGCTTCGTCGGCGACAGAACTCGGCTTACCAGCGGCGTGTGCCCCGCGCACGACAAGGGCCCCGGGGTGTGATCCCGGGGCCCTTGGCCTTTGTTCGGAGTATCAGCCGTCTGGCGGACTGGTTCGGTTAGTCGGCCAGCGCGCTCATCGTCGGGAGCTTGGCCGGGCGGAGGACGAGGTTCGTCTCGATCCGGAAGTTGCTCTCGCTGGTATGGCGTTCGGCGAAGAAGAGCTTGAGCTGGTATTCCTCTCCGGGCTCGATGCCGAGGTACTCGGCCTTCTCGTCCAGGTTGACCGAGGCGTGGAGCTGGCTGTGCACGCCGCCGAGGTCGATCGCGAGCTTGCCGTTGATGAACACGAACACGTCATCGTCACCGGTGAACGAGAACACGAAGGGGGCATCGCGCTCGTTCGGATCCGTGTAGACGAACTTGGTCTCGAGCTCGTACGTGAAGTGGAAGTTGTGCGTGCCCGGCGATGCCCAGCGGAGCCCTTCCATCGACAGTCCGTAGCCCTGGTTGTCGACGGGGAAGAAGTACTCCGGCTTCTCCTTGGCGAACGCGTACACGGTGCCTTCGGGGCGATCCTCGCGCTCGAGCTGGATGGTCAGCGGGATGCTGACGTTGACGCCCGGCACGTCGCGGAACCACTGGTCGAAGCTCTCTTTGGACGTCACCGCGGCGGGCTTGCCCCAGCCACGCGAGGCGGCTAGGTCCACATTGAGGACCGGCTTGCCGTCGCTGCCCAGATCGGGCATGACCATGTCCTTGGGCGCCGAGCCGGCGTACGTCTCGAAGTCCGGGTGCGTGACCTGGAAGTCACGGACGATGCCTGTCAGACGCATCGACTGGATCTCGGACGTCGGGTCTGTATTGGCCTGGGCCAGCCCCTGCTGGGTCGATGATTGTGCGGTCGCTGGTGCGCCGGCGAAGGCGGACAGAGCCAACGCTGTGATAGCTGCGTGCTTGAAACTCATGGCGGAACTCCCTCCCGGCCGTATGAACTCGGCCCATCGCATCATCGATTCTGGGGGGGTGTTCAACAACCAGATCTGGTGGTCGAATTCGGTCTCGGACCCGCTTCACCGTTGCAGACGTTGCAGATTCTCAGGCTTGACGCGCCGGGATTGGTTATCGCAGCCGCGCGGGCAGCGTTGTTGGCGGGACACGCTGGCCGAAGGTGATGTTGTTGGTCCGGGAAGCGCTGAGCATCATGAAGGCTTTGCGGTCGCGTCGGTCGGTCTCGAGCCAGGCGAAGGCCTCGAGTTCGTCGGTCAGCTCGGGAAAGTCGATGACCTCGCTGTCGCGGATCACCCCGTCCTCGTCGACTTCAACACGCGTCAGGCGGTAGCCGAGGCCTGGCGTGGTGTTCTGGACGAGGTAGAGCTCACCGACCTTTTCACCCGGTTCGAGTGTCTGGACGAACGGGCCGCAGGGGCTCTCGGCGACCAGCACGCCGGGATCGGAGGTCCGCTCTGCGGTGAGCAGCGCCACGGGGTCGTAGAAGCGGAGGGTGTTGCCCTCGTCGCCGTAGTCGCTGGTGGCGATGGTGACCCGACCGCCCGGGAGCTCGATGAACTCCGGCCGCGTGCCGTTGGCTGCTGCGTCATCGACGACGGTGCGGAGAATGCTGCCGTCCAGCGTGCCAATGGAGAGGGCGCGGTCGAAGTCGATCTGGTGGAGCACGCCGCGCTGGTCGACGGTGTCGCCGAGCCAGTAGCCGAAGTTCGGATGCCATGTGAGGCCGGTCGGGTGCTTGGCGGCGTCCTGGCCATCGACGGTGAGAACGATCTCCCGTCCGCCGTAGAAGAGGGTGCGGTCGCCGCGTGCGTTGGTATTCCAGAAGAATTCGCGGATGACGCCTGGGCCCTCTGTGTCGTCGTCGTAGCGGTCGCCGATGAGGTAGACGAAATTGCCCCGGATGAAGATCGCCTGGCCGGCGCCGAACCCCTCCGCGGTCTGCGTGCGGAGGATCTGGAACGGGCCGGATTCGGTGAGCACTGGCTCCGGGCGTGTCGGCGGGGGGAGCGAGCCGTCGTTCGTGGCACAGCCTGTCATCGGGGAGGCGATGATCGCTGCGGTAAGCGCTGCGAAGGCGATCGAACGAGGGGCGGGGTGCGTCATGCGTGTCGCTCCTTGGCGTGCGTTGGCTGGTCGTCCCGGCCTCCGCCGGGGTGCGGCAGTCTATCGCGCCGCGAAGCCGGCGACGCAGACGATGAAGCTGTCGCCGAGCCAGTCCGGATCCTCGATCGGCTGGGCGTAGGGGGTCCCTCCGTCGTCGACGGCGTCTGGGAGCTGCGCGTACACCGCGGAGCGGGCGAAGCCTGCTTCGGCCATGGCGTCGCGGATTTCGGGGATCGACCAGAGCCGCCAGTGGTAGACGAAGGCCTCGGGCAGATCGAGCACAGCCTCGTCGGCGTCGAAGACCCGGAAGTGGAGGACATCCGTGACAAAGCCGGTCATCGGGTCGGCGGCACGCTGCTCCCAGGTGTACAGGCAGTGCCGGCCGTGGGGCAGCGACACCTGCTTCTCGACGGAGCCGAGGAGAAAGGCGGATTCCCCGCCATAGGTGTCGCAGACAAAGACGCCGCCGGGCAAAAGCCGCTGTCGAGAGCGTGCGAGGTACTGGACGAGCTCCGCCCGGCTGTGCATGTAGCCGATCGAGAAGTTGCCGGCGTGGAGGACATCGACGGGCTCAAGCTCCCGCGGCTCGCGCACATCGCCGACGATGGCCGTCAGCCGGTCGCGGGTGCCGGCGCGGTTCAGTGCGGCCCGATCGAGATCGATGATCTGCGCAGTATGGTCGTCGCTCTGACCGATCCAATATCGCGCCAGGTCGCCCGTACCGGCGAAGTCCTCGCCGAGGTGCTTCGCGGAATTGCCGTGGATCGCGGTCAGGAGCATCGCCATTTCGGGCGGCGACTGCACGCACGCCTCGTAGAGGTCGAACCGGTCGGGCAGCGGGGGATCGCTCGGCGTGCTCACGCGAGTCGGATCCAGCGTATCAGCGTGCGGAAGTTGGGGGGCTTGCCGTACATCAGAAGCCCGACGCGGAAGACCTTGGCGGCGAACCAGACGGCGACATAGCAGGTGATCGCGGAGATCGCGACGCCCAGCCCGATTTGCCATAATGGCGGCGGCTCAGTGCTGGCCACGCGGAGCATCATCATGAACGGCGAGATCGGGGGCGTGAAGCTCAGCACGGTCGCGAAGGTGCTGTTCGGGTCGCCGGCGACGACGAACCCAAGGGCGTAGGGGATCATCAGCGGGATCATGACTGGCGTGAGCAGCGACTGGGCCTCGCGCATCTCGTTGACGCTGCTGCCGACAGCCGCCATGAAGCTCGCGAACGTGAAGTAGGCCAGGGCAAAGAAGATCAGCATCGAACCGAGTGTCAGCACGGTGAGCGAATCGCCCAGGCTGAACATGATCAGGGCGTAGCTACCCAGGCCGCCGTACATAATCATGATCACCAGGCCGACGAACATCTGGCCGAGGACCTTGCCTGTCATGAGCTGCATGGGGCTGACGGCCGAGAGCAGGACCTCGACGACGCGGCTGGATTTTTCTTCGATTGTGCTCGTGAGCAGGTATTGTGCGCCGACGAAGACGGGTATGAGCATGAGCATCATGAAGGCGTAGGCAATCATGGCGTTTGCCTCGCCGAGGGCGGCGCGCTCGCCGCCGTCCTCGGTCAGCTCGCGGGCGCGGGGCGCGCTGACGTTGAGCAGCTCGCCGATCTTGTCCCGGTCGTAGCCGGCGAGTCGGAACCGCTCGTCGCGGATCGCCTCTCGGGCCGAGCCGCGTATCAGATCCGGGATCTCCTGGTCGAGCTTGGGGCGGAGAAAGACGGCCACATCCGCCGGCGTGTCATCGCTGGTCTCAGTGGCGTTCTCGGCGTTGTCTTCTGTGTCGTTCTCTTCGGTGGCGTCCTCGCCCGTGCTCTGGGCGGTCGTCTGCGAGGAGTCCGGCGCTGGTTCTCGATCGAAGCGGCCGATCGCATCGGCGGATACGACGACGAGCGCCAGCCGTCCGCCCTCGACATCGGCCTCGCTGCGGATGCGTTCCTTCTCGTCCTCGACATCGGCGTTGCTCTCGAGCCGTTCGAGGGTCAGCGTCGGGAATGAATCCGCGTCGGGGCCGATCGCCCCGGCGAGCCCTGCGGCGCCGCTGATCTCGCCCACGTTCCTGCGGCGCTGCTGCGCCTCACGCTTGGCTTTCTCGGCGAGCGCTTCGGGTGAGAGATCGATCGTGAGGCGTTCATAGACCACCCCGGTCGGATCGATAACCGCTACCTTGCCGGTGACGGTCGGGGCGCTCTTCGAGATCGTCAGGACAACGATCAGGGCGATCAAGGCAAACATAAGCACGGGCGTGAGCAGCGCACCGATGATGAACGCCTTGGTCAGCGCGGTCGATGCAAACTCGCGCCAGGCGACTCGCAAGATCTTGGGAGCGCCCATCACTCGGCCTCCTGCGTGTGGCCCGCCTGAAGGCTGGCGCGGAGTTCGGCTTCGTCAACGTCGCCGCTCGAACGCGAATGGACGATGTCGATGAAAACGTCCTCGAGCGTTGGGCGGCGGAGTTCGACGCGGCGGGCCCGGGTGGTCTCGAGGATCGAAGCCATCGCTATGTGCGGATCGGTGTTTTCGTGGAGGACGGCCTCGAGCACCCCGGGCGAGACGGTTTCCACGGCTGCGACCGCCGGGTGCTCTCGCGCGGGGCTGCCGCCGATGCCCGCGTCCGGCTCGAACACGACCGAGCGAGGGTCGTACCGGTCGCGGATCTCCTGGAGCGTGTTGTCGAGAACTTTTTGTCCGCTCTCGATCATGACAATGTGGTCGCAGAGCTGCTCTGCCTGTGTCATGACGTGCGTAGAAAAGATAACCGTGACGCCTTTCTGATGCTGCTCGAGGATCAGATCGCGGAGCAGCCGCATGTTGACCGGGTCCAGGCCGCTGAAGGGCTCATCGAGGATGAGCAGTTCGGGCTCGTGGATGACGGCTGAGATGAACTGGACCTTCTGCTGCATGCCCTTGGAGAGCTCGTCGCAGCGTTTCTTCTTTGTGTCGGAAAGGCCGACCTTTTCCAGCCACTCGTCGATGCGCTGGCCCACGTTCTCGGTCACGCCCTTGAGGGCGGCCATATGGCTGAGAAATGCGCCGACCTTCATCTTGCGATAGACGCCGCGCTCCTCGGGCAGATATCCGATGCGGTCCTTGCTCTCGACGGCGGACTTGCGCCCAAGGACGCTGAGCCGGCCGGCGTCGGGGAAGAGGATCGACATGACCATCCGGATGGTGGTGGTCTTTCCGGCACCGTTGGGCCCGATGAGCCCGTGGAGCGAGCCGCGGGGGACGATCAGATCCAGCGCCTCGACAGCGACCTTGGGGCCGAACCGCTTGCAGAGGCCTTGTGTGTAGATGGCGTGATCGCTCACGGTCGGTATCCCCCTGACGAACGCGGCGATCCTATGGCGCGGGCCGGCTCCGTGCGGGCGGGATTGAATATGGTTCGGCGTGGCGACGGTTGCGGAACAGTTCGGTGCCCTTTTGCCGGGCGGCGTCGTGGACAAGCTCCGTGAACTGGATGCCCAGGTCGAGGCGATCGAGTCTCGGCTGGCCGAGCCCGAGACGATGGCCGATCACGCCGTGGTCCGGGAGCTGTCGATCAAGCGCGCCGCATTGGAGCCGGTCGTCGGTGGCTGGCGTGCCATCGAGTCGGCCCGCGCTGAGGCTGAGGAGCTCGAGGCGGCGCTCGCCAGCGACGATGATGAACTCGCAGCCATGGCTCGCGAGGAGCTGCCGAGCGTCACGGCAAGGCTGGGCGAGCTGGCGGAGGCAGTCAAGGCTTCGCTGGTCACAGCCGACGAACGGCGGTTCGCTTCGATCATCGTGGAGCTGCGAGCCGGCACCGGTGGCGACGAGGCGGGGCTGTGGTGCCGCGATCTGCTCGCGATGTATGAGAAGTATGCTGGCTCGAAGTCGTGGTCGTTCGAGACGGTGGAGCTGACCGCGGACGCGAGCGTTGGTGGGGTCCGCCATGCGCTGGTGACGATCAAGGGCGAGGGCGTGTTCGCCGAACTCGGCTTCGAGGCCGGCGTGCACAGCGTCAAGCGCGTGCCGGCGACGGAGACACAGGGCCGTGTCCATACCAGCACGGCGACTGTCGCGGTGCTGCCTGAGCCCGAGGCCGTTGACGTCACGATTGACTGGGCGAACGACGTGGAGGAGCACATCACGACCGCGCAGGGCCCCGGCGGGCAGAACGTCAACAAGGTCGCGACGGCCGTGCATCTGCTGCACAAGCCCACGGGTGTGGAAGTTCGGATGCAGGAGACCAAGAGCCAGCAGCAGAACCGCGAGAAGGCCCGGCGGCTCCTCACGGCACGGATCTACGAGATCGAGCGGCAGAAAGCCGAGGCCGAACGCGCCGCCGAGCGCAAGGGTCAGATCGGGACCGGCCAGCGCAGCGAGAAGATCCGGGTCTACCGGTACCAGGACAACATCGTTGCCGACCAGCGGCTCGATCAGAAGTTCCAGACGACCAAGGTTGTAGGCGACGGTGACCTAGGGCCGATGGTCGAGGCGCTGATCGAGCAGGAGACAGCCCGGCGCCTCGCGGCGCTGTAAGCGGCATCCATCTAGACTCCGAGCATGGCACGCGTGAACCTGCTGGGCCCGACCCGTTCCAACGATCGCATCGCCGGGCTCGACATCGCCCGCGGGCTCGCGTTGTTCTGCATCTTCATGGTCAACGTACAAGTGATGACACAGCCGCTGAGCTACATGCTCACAGGCGGCAAGGACGAGGGCATCTTCGCGACTGCGAGCTACTACGTCACGCGCGTGCTGTTCGAGTCGAAGTCCTATCCGCTCTTTTCGATGCTCTTCGGGATGGGTATGATGTTGATGTACGACCGGGCCAAAGCCGCGGGCCGGGCGTTCGCGTTCCCGTACTTCCGCAGGCTCTTGCTGTTGCTGCTCGTCGGCATGGCCCACGCTTGGCTCGTCTGGTACGGGGACATCCTGATCTACTACGCCCTGATCGGCATGATCGTGATGTGGCTGGCGCCGCTGCGACCAAAGCCGATGCTCATCATCGCAGCTGCGCTTGTGGCGCTTTCTGCGATCTGGGCGAGCGGCGTCATGTATTTGATCCCGAGTCTGGAAGCGGAAACCCAGCCCGACCTCGATGTCGCGGGTTTCGTTGAGTTCCGCGATGCGCTGATGGCCGGTGACATCCAGAACGGTCCGGAGAACGCCGCATGGACCACCGGTGAGATCGATGCCTTCGCAGAGGGTCCCTTCCTGAACGCGATTGGCATGCGGCTCATCAACTGGACAGCCAGCATCATCGTCTGGTTGCTGCTCTACGCCACGTTCCTCCATGTTCCCGCCATGTTCCTGCTCGGAGGAGCACTGCTCCGGTCCGGGGTGCTGACCAACCCGGACTCCAAGTGGCCACAGCGATTCATGCTTCTTGGACTTGTTGTGGGCCTCCCAGGCGCGATCGGCGCCGTAGTCCTGAGCGATGTGACCGGTCCGACTTCGCCCCTCGTTGGTCTGACCATCGGCGTGGTCCACGTGTTCGGGCCGTTCATGAGCCTGGGATACCTTGGCCTCGCACTCTGGCTCGGACGATCAGCCGTCGGCGCTGTGATTCTCAAGGCAGTCGCTGCCGCCGGACGCATGGCGCTGACGAACTATCTCTTGCAGTCGCTGCTGGTCGCGGCGCTCGCGCAGCACTGGGGGCTCGGGCTATTCGGCGAGGTCTCCCGCCTCGCGATGCTCGGCATCGTCTTTGGTATATATGCCTTCCAACTCGTCTTCAGTTCACTCTGGCTCAGCCGGTTCACCATGGGCCCGTTCGAGTACGGTTGGCGCTGCGGCATCTACTTCAAACTTCCCAAGCTCATGAAGACAGGTGGATGATGACCCTTGCCTGCGTGCCCATCATGGTGGAATCGGTCGAGGCGGCGCTCGCCGATGCGCAGCACGCCAAGCTCGCCGGCGCGGACCTGGTCGAGCTTCGGATCGATGGCTTCTTCCACGGCTCCGAGGGCGACGACGCTGCGGACACGCTCGTCATCGAGGAACTCCGCGGCCTGGTCGCGGATTGCCCGCTGCCGGTCATCCTCACCTGCCGCAGCGCGGCCGAGGGCGGCGACTACGACGGCGACGAGTCCGACCGCGTGAGCCTGCTCGAGAAGCTGTGCGTCAACACCGACCGCCCGCCGGCGTACCTGGACTTCGAGCTGGCTGCCTATCAGCGGTCGGCCAACATCCGTCAGAAGATCAACCTGTGCGTGGATCACCCGAAGCAGCAGCGGGACGTGAGCACGCGGCTGATCTTGTCGATGCACGACTTCGAGCAGCGGCCGAGCGATCTGATGCGACGCTTGGCTGATGCATGGGCCGAGCCCGCCGCGAGCGTGGTCAAGTTCGCCTACCGCTGCCGGAGCATCCGCGACAACCTCGAGATCTTCGAGATCCTCCGCGACGCCCCCAAGCCCACGATCGGCCTGGGCATGGGCGAGTTCGGCCTGATGAGCCGCGTGCTCGCGCCCAAGTTCGGCGGCTTCCTGACCTTCGCCAGCCTGCATGATTCCGCCGCCACCGCCCCCGGCCAGCCGACCATCGCCGACCTGCTCGGCATGTACCGCTTGCGGTCCATCTGCAAGGACACCAAGGTCTACGGCGTCATCGGCTGGCCCGTCACCCAGTCCATGTCACCTCTGATCCACAACGCGGGCTTCGAGGCGCGAGGCTGGGACGGGGTATACCTGCCGATGCCGGTGATGGCAGCTGATGATCCAGCAGATAGCAAGCTGAGCTTTGAGACGACTTTTCAGTATATCTGGAGCCATGTACCCGACGTTCACGGGATGAGCGTGACGATTCCATACAAAGAGCTTGCCGCGGAGCTAATCGAGGAGATAGCTGATGGTCTTAGCAGCCCGCATCTGGTCGGTGCTGCGAACACACTCAGCCAATACTTTGTTGACGACCCCGAATGGCAATGCTGCTTGCTCATGGGTGCAAACACGGATGTTGTTGCGATTCATCGTCTGTTGTATCAGAAGTTCCGCCGCGATCTGAGAAAACATGCGGTTGTAACTGGTGCCGGTGGCGTAGCAAGAGCCGCAGTTGTAGCAGTTCTCGCCGGTGGTGGGAAGGTCACGGTCGCTGCGAGGAGCCAGGGGAAAGCCGAGGCGATGGCAAAGTCTCTCCTTCAGGATGCCACGAATTATCTCGATGGCATCCAGCCAGACTGCCTCTCGTTGTGCTCGCTGGAGGACGTTGCCGATACAGCAGCAGACGTCTACATCAACTGCACACCCGTCGGCATGGCCGGCGGCCCGGACCCCGACGGCCTCTCAATCCCGGTCCACGATCTCGCCGGCAAGCTCCCGCCCGAGACCGTCTTCTTTGACACCGTCTACAACCCCATCGAGACCCCCATGCTCAAAGCCGCCAAGGAGCATGGCTTTCGCACGATCGACGGCGTGGAGCTGTTCGTCCGCCAGGCCTCGGCTCAGTTCAAGCTCTGGACCGGCGAGAAGGCGCCCGTGCAGCTCTTCGACCGGCTCGTCCGCGAGCGGCTCGGAGGCGCGTGAAGCATGGACCCCGTTGTCGATCAGGCGATCTGCCTCCGGCAGTGGGATTATTCAGAGACATCCCAGACGGCCGCGCTGTTTTGCCGCGAGCTGGGCATCGTCCGCGTCCTGGGCAAGGGTTCGAAGCGGAACGACCCGCGGTTCAGCGGCGGGCTGGAGGTCGCGACGCTCGGCGAGGCCGTGGTCATCCCGAAAGAGAGCGGGCTGGCCGTCCTGGCGGGGTGGGATCTGCGGCATACATATCGCCGAGTCCGTTCGTCGATGGCGTCGTACGCGGCCGCGATGCTGGCGGTCGAGTTGCCGCGGATGCTGCTGAGCGAGGACGAGCCGCATGCGGCGGCGTTCGACGGGCTTGTGCGTTTTCTTGAGCGGGTCGGAAGCGAGACATGGTCGGTGGAGTTGGCGGTCTGGCTGTGGCGTTTGCTCACCGAATCGGGGTACCGTCCTGCGTTGGATGCTCCGCCGCCGCACGCCGGGTTCTCACCCGATCTGGGAAGGCTCGTGTCTTCTGGGGAGCGTTCGGGTGCCCGGCTGATCTGGCGTGTGCACCCTACGACGGTCCGCGGCCTTGTCCGTCTGGCTGCGGCTGAAACGCCCGAGGCTGGCGATGCGGTACGGGTCGGCCGCTTGCTGGCGTGGTACGCCCGTGAGCTGGCGGGCCGCGAGCCTGCCTCGATGGCGTCTGTATTCGGGCCGGCTGTGCCCACGGTCGCTCAAGAGGGTGGGTCCGGATAGCGCTTTCGCGGCAGCCGTTTCCCAGAGGACCGCGCACGGGCTGAAGCGGGGGTGCTCTCACGCCGATAGTGCGAACTGAGAACGGACGTCCCAGCTGCATCCACGCAGACCACGGATCGGTCATGGATCACGAACTGCTCGAAGAAGTGCTCGCCTGTCCGACGCTACCGTCGCTGCCCGCGGTGGCCGTGGAGGTCATCGAGCTGACACGTGACCCAGAGGTCAAGCTCGAGCAGCTGGCGCGCACGATCGAGATGGACCAGGGCCTGACCGCCAAGGTCCTCCGGACGGTCAACTCGAGCTACTACGGGCTACGCCAGAAGTGCTCCACGATCCGCCAGGCGCTGGTTGTCCTGGGTCTGTCGGCTGTACGGAGCCTGACGCTCGGCTTCTCGCTCGTCTCGGCGATCGATAGCGACAAAGAAGGCTTCGACCACGACGACTACTGGCGCCGCGGGTTGTTCACGGCTGTCGGCGCGCGCTCGGTCGCCAAGGCGGTCTCGTGCCCGCTTCAGGACGAGGCCTTCCTGTCCGGCCTGCTCCAGGACGTGGGCATGATCGCCATGCTCGAAGCCCTTGGGAAGCGCTACACCGATGTTCTGGCACTCGCCGCGGGGGATCACAGAAAAGTCTGCCGGTTCGAGCTGTCCGAGCTGGAGGTGCAGCACCCGGACATCGGCGCGATGATGGCGCAGCGCTGGAAGCTGCCCGACGAGCTCGTGCTGCCCGTCAAGTACCACGAGCGCCCGAGCGCCGGGCCGGTTGGTGTGGTGGGCGATCTGATCCGATGCGTAGGACTCGGCGGCATCCTGGCGGACGCGATGTCGGCCGAGGAGCCGCTGCCACACCTGCGACGCTACCGCGCCAAAGCGGCTGATTGGTTCGCGCTGAGCAACGAAGCCATCGATCAGGTCATCGAAGAGGTCACGGCGGGCACCAAGGAGATGGCCTCGCTGTTCGACATCGATGCGGGCAACATGCCGGTGGTGGACGATCTGCTCGCGACGGCACACGATCAGGCGGTCGAGATCGCGATCGAGGCGCCACCGGTGCCCGAAAGCGACGAAGCCCTCGACGCCCTGCTGATCGACTCGCCGCGCTACGACGACGTGACCGGCCTGATCAACAAGGACGCTTTCCCCTCGCTGTACCACACGTGCTTCGAGCGTGCGACGTCTGCGGGTGAATCGGTCTCAATGGTGCGGATCGTCGTGACACGTACCGATGCCAGCGCCTCGCACAGCACGACCGAGATGAACAAGTTTGTTGTCAGCGTCGCGACCTCGCTGCGAAAGCACTTCCAGCAAGCCGGCGGCACGATCGCGAGGCTCGGACCTCTGAGCTTTGCCGTCGTGCTCACGGGGGCGCAACGATCCTCGGTCAGCAAGACGGCCGAGGCCTTCCGGAGCGACTACGACGCCTTCTGCAAGCAGTGGGGCATGTCGAGCGACCTCGCGATCGGCATCGCCGTGCGTGACACAGAGTCGGCTGATGTCTTTGAGCGGCCCAGCCTGCTGCAGAGCGCCGCGACACAGGCGCTCAAGGCAGCGACGACAAACGGGGGCAACGCCACGAAAGTCTTCAAGCCGAAGCGGGCGGCCTGAGCGTCCCGACCGTCCGCGTCGCGGATGGATAGGCCTCAAGCAGGCCGCGGATCGATGCGATGTCGACGGCCCGGATCCTCTCCAGTTCTTGTTCGAGCGTCCGGTAGTCGCCGAGCATCGACCAGCGTCGGCCGATGCGCTGCATGCGGTCGCCGGGTTTTTCCGAGCTGACGGTGAACGCGGTCGCGAACCTGGCGTTCATCCGCGCCAGGTCGTCGACGCTGAGCGAGTCGCTGAGACCGGCCAGTTCGCGATCAATCACGGCTTCGATCTCGGGCAGCTTGGAGGGTTCGCCGCTGGCATAGATCAGCATCTCGCCGCTGAGGTCGTTGGACTCGTAGGCGGCTTGTGATTCCTCGGCGAGCCCCTGGTCGACCAGCGCCCAGTGCAGGCGGCTGTTGTCGGGCGATCCCAGGATCTGCGCCAGCAGCGTGGCGGCGTAGCGGTCGTCGTCCTGCGCGGACGGTGCTCCGGCGAGCATGAGCAGGTATCCCCGGTCGAAACGCGCATCGGTCAGGTCCAGCCGCTTCGGCTCCCGCGCAGGTGCGGTGCGTGTTGCTCCGTCTGAGGCGCCTTGCCACGGGCCGCAGAGCGATTCGATCTGCTTGCATGCTGCATCGAAATCGAGGTTGCCAGCGAGCGCGACCGTGGTTTCGTCGGGCGTGTAGCGGTGATCGAAGTAGTCTGCCATCTGATCACGCGTCAGCCGCGTGATCGAGTCCTTCGTGCCAAGCACCCGGTGACCGAGCGGGTGGCCGCCGTAGTGCGCCTCGGAGGTCTGCTCGTAGAGGACCCAGAACGGGTTGTCGGCGTACATCGCGATCTCTTCGAGGATCACACCCTTCTCGGTGTCGAAGTCCTGTTCGCGGAGCGCCGGCCGCATCATCCTCGCTGTGATGTCAATCGCCTCAGGGGCGAACTCCGGTATGACCGACGCATAGAAGCAGGTGACCTCGTGCGAGGTGTAGGCGTTGTTCCGTGCGCCGAGCTCGTCGTAGCGCTTGTTGAGCGTTTCGGCATCGATGTCCTCCGTCCCCTTGAACATCATGTGCTCGAGGAAATGCGACACGCCCATCAGCGGTGTTGGCTCGTCACGTGCGCCCGTGCGCACGAAGAATCCGACCGCAGCCGAGTGCGCCTCGGGGTCGATTTCGCCAATGATGCAGAGGCCATTGGAGAGCGTGTGCGTCTGGAACGTGGTGGCCATAGGGTCCTCGATCAGGCGGTCTCGTCCGCGTGCAATGGAGTCTTGGTGTACGCCAGGGCATCGGCGATCTCTTTCGCCGTGCGACAGGGATCCTTGGCTTGGGTCACGGCGCTCGCGACGGCGACACCCCGGCAGCCGAGCGCTGCGAGCTGTCGGGCTCGCTCTGGGCCGATGCCGCTGATCGCCAGGTGGGGCATCCTCGACGTCACCGGATCGGTCAGCACGGCCTTGAGCAGTTCTGGTCCGGCGTCTATGGGCTTCGGCTTGGTTGTGCTGGGAAAGATCGGCCCGAGCCCGAGGACATCCGCGCCGGCCGCAACCGCGCGGCGGGCTTGCTCACTCGTCGAACACGACACGCCGACAAGACGGTTTCGGCCGACGACTTCG
>JBCCZQ010000019.1:0-44057 GCA_039187315.1 Planctomycetota bacterium
GATGACGATTCGGTCGTGCCGAGCCGCTCGCTTGTGCACCTGCGCACTCTTGCGCTCGAACGCACTGCAAGGCTGCTCGCGGTCTCCGAAGACGATCATGGTGATGTGCTCATCGAAGAGTGGCCCACGCTGCTTGCTTCTATGGATGGCTACCCAGCGGATCTTGCGCTCACGTACTACATCGCGTATCTGCGTGTGTTCGAACAGATCGCTCTTTCGGTCGATCCCGATGATCGTGAGATCATCACGGGCGAGCTTCGGATGCGGATAGCCGATGCGCTCGCGCGCATGTCCGGTGATGCCGATGTCCAAGATCGGTTCATGGGTGAACTTCTCGAATCCGACCATCTGATCCACAATATCATCGCTATCGAGAACGATCAGCGCCAAGAACTGCGCGGCATGTTGAGGGATCTTGACGACGATATCTGGTGGCTGCGCGAGCGATAGAAGCCATTCGAGCTACCGCAGCATGCCCAAATAGGTACCGGGGTTGCCAACATCCAGGAAGCGATCGATATTCGGGAACACGGTCCGCATCTCCGATAGCGGCACTCCCATCCATCGCGCGAACTCGAAGCCGTACGCATCCACCGATGTTGTGGGAATGAAACGCCCCTGGCCCGTGTCCTGAGGTCCGCCTATGCGGATATCGGGAAACTCGCCAAACACCTTCCCCCCGGCCAGGTGCCTGCCCCCGATCACGATGTGATGGCCGCCCCAGCCGTGATCGGATCCGTTGCCGTTCGAGGCAAACGTACGCCCGAAGTCCGACGCGGTGAATGTTGTTACGTTGTCGCGCTGCCCAAGCTGTCCGAGCGCAGACCAGAAATAGGTCAGGGCCTCATCGACCTGCCTCAGCAGCTCGCCGTGAGGTCCGCCCGCTCCGTCCTGATCCACCAATCCATCGTGATGGTCGAAACCGCCGAGTGCAACAAAAAACACCTGACGGTTGTGCCCGAGGCCAGACCTGCCGACCTCGATCAGACGGGCCACCGCGGATAGCTGCCGCGCGAGTTCGTTGTCCTCAGGTGGATCGCCGCGGAGACGGCTGCCGCGTTCGAGAAGATCCCGTATCGTTGAATTATTTGTCACGGCACGCGATGCGATGTCTCGGAATGTCTTCACCATGGCGTGCTGGTTCGGCTGGTTTGGATCGCGCGTTGCGGACAGCATGTCGACATAAGCGCGTTCGACGGCCCCGTCGAAGTCCTCAGCAAGCCTGGGTGGACCATCCTCGCCCAGCACGAACTGCCCAACCCGGCGACCCGCGAGAAAGCGGTTCACCCCAGCCACCGATATATTCATCGAAACGGTCGGATCGTTCGTACCTGCTGCCGACTGCAGCAGATCGGCAAGACGCCCGCCCCACCCGAGGCCATCAATCGCGTCAGGACGCGAGAGCTGCCACTGCTCCTGCTGGACATCGTGAGCAAAAAGCTGACGCGGAATCGGTACCGAGCTGAGCTCGAAAGACTCCTTCGTGGTGGGCGCAAGAAGTGTTCCGACGTTGGCTACGACCGCCGCATGACCCGACCTGTACAACTTGCGCACACCACGAAGCGCCGGGTGCAGCGCGAATCGTCGCCCACCGGAGTCTCCGGAGCCGATCCATGCACGATCCAGCTGTGACCGTGGGATGGCCAGATTGCCCCGCTGGTCGGCGTAGTCCTCGTAGTTCTGAGCGCCGCCCGACAGCGGGATGAGGGTATTACCCGAGTCGTTGCCTCCGAAGAGGAACACGCAGACCAATGCTCGATACTCATCGAACCGTCTGCCCTCGAGCGTGGCCGCCATCGCCCTGACCGTGAGCAGCTGAGAACCAAGTCCAGCCAAGCCAACGGCCGCGCACGCACCCTGGCGCAGCACAGACCGTCGAGAGAAGAGAGTTTCAAGATGATCGTTCACGATAGACCTTCCATCTACGTGTCATCGACGTACCTATTACCGAAGCACCCGGAACTCAGGATGGCCGATGATCATCATGATCGTGGCTCGCATGCGTGACTCGTCCTCATCCGGTACACGCCCGACCGCATCTGCGATCTGATCTCGAATGTGCGCTGCGGCCCAGCCGTGGTCAAGCCTGTCCGCGACCAGCATCACTAGAGCGCGTGGACGATGCGAGCGTTGTTCGATGGCGCGCGATACAGGTTGATCCGCCTCGAACAGCGCACCCACAAGCTGATCCGTCATGACGCGGATACCTTCGATCACGGTAAAGTCATCCAGGATCTGCATCTCCGGCGCGACCGATCCCTGCTTGTCAAGCGATGACCCCGCGGGCGTGTAGCTCGGGCTGTAGAAGTTGAAGACAGACGGCGTCAACAGGATCCCCTGCCGCGTTGCCTCGAACATGTCCCACCCCGGCCAAAGCTTGGTGCGCATCCCGAACGTCGCTCCCGGATCGAACGCCTCGAGCGATCTGGCCGCTCCGAACAGAACCTGCAAAGGTTCCAGCAGCCGACCACGCACCGGTTCCGATGGACCAGACGGATCCCGGGCATCGTCATCGAGCAGAATCGCTCGCACCATGGCCCCGATATCCCAACGCTTCCCGCTTCCGTGGGGGCCACCGCCCATGTACGCGCGCGCCACTCGCTCGATGTACGCCGGGCTTGGATTGCTCGTCGTGAACCGCATGATCATCAGCCGCGCCATATGCGGCGGATGGTTCGGATGCTCAAGAAGGTGCCGGATCGCGGCTTCGATCCCGAGCACAACCGTGGAACGTCTGGAGTGCGCTACACCCTGGATCCGGTCCTGCACCGAACCCGGATATCCAACCAGTGCCTTGGGCCCAGGCTCGTGCCATCGCGGCTCGATCCTCATCGGCAGCGGTGTCAACTCGGGCTCACCGGCCTCATCGAACACGTAAGGATTTCCATCCACGAGCCCGGTAAACACCCGCGCAAGCTGCTGCACGTCATCGTTGTCGAAGGTCGGAATCGGCTGACCGTGTTCATCGAGCACACGAGTGCCGTCTGGGTTGATCCGATACAATCCGATGGTGAACAGCTGCATCAGTTCGCGAGCGTAGTTTTCATCCGGCGCCGTGCCCGCCTCAAGGTTCGCCCTCCGGTTGCCTTTGTACGTCAGCCAGTCACCCATAGCGCCGCTATACGTGAGCGCAAGCAGGAAATCAAAATAGCTACCAGAAGCGGCATCACCCGGTATGTCCATAGCCGCGCGCAGGTAGGTGTTGTAGATTGCAGCGTGCGCTGCGGCATCACCGAACTCGAAGTTCGGACGGATCGGCACGATCTGCATGAGTGCCCACGCAGTCCGCTGACGGAGCTGATCCTCGCCTGTGACACAAGCATCGGTTACCAGCGCGAACAGCTGGCGATCGATCTCTACACCGATCTCGTCAAGTCCATCCGGATCCTCAAACTCGGCGAGGTCGCCCAGATCCTCCCCAATAGCGCGGCGCTCGTCGATCTCAGCCAGGATCTCCTCGATAGCTTCTTCTCGAAGCTCATCATGCAGATCATCGATGATCGGTCCAGTGAACAAGGACGGCTGAACCTCACGCTGCCTATCGAGCCATAAGGCGTAACCATGCTTCATGACGAATGCCACATCTGTGGGATGCGCACCCCACGCGGCCTGCCAAAGAAAACGCCTTGCATCCGATTCCGAGACCGCGGGCAACGTTCTCCCTGTGCCCCCGGCAACCTCGGCGTGCATGCCCTGGGGCCCGTAGCCTCGGGCATCGTGAGCCCGAATATCTACCCCCTGATTCGCCCGATCAGGAACACCATCGGCCGCCGATGCGGCTGGGAGTATCAGGCACACAGCAGCCAACACGTGTACCACTCGTCCGTAGCGTCCACGGGCTGGAGTACATTGTACTGATGAGCTATCCCGATGTGCAGTTCGCATATCTCTATCGCGTTCTCCGGGCGCACAGACAGACAGCCTCGATCCAGAATTGCATGGCCCAGCGCTGCAAGCCTGCACAGGCAGAATGCTCATGCGAGTTCTGGGACCAAAACCGAGCAAAGCAAAAAGCGAGGGGGCGATGACAGCTACATCGTGCGATGCAGATGCCTGCAATGGTGTCACGACCTAGTAGTACAGAAGTCTGAGCATCGCGAATCCCAGCAGTCCCGACAGCACGATCCCGATCGCCACGACCACGGCGCCGGCCCGCCGAGTCGGCTTCATCTGCCACCACATCATCAGCCCGGATATCGCCCAGAAAATCATCAGCGAGGCCGTGAGATCGACCACCACCGCCCAGAGAGACCGTGCCGATACCGAAAGCGGATAGCCGCGCGAAACGTGCAATCTCAGCAAAAATGACCGCATATCAAAGGCCCGGCGCGGATCGCCGGCAGGCCGCGCATCCACCGTTCCCGTGACCATGTCACACAGAACGATCCAGGGCTCGCCATCGACAAGCACACGGAACTCGACATCCGGAGCCGCGCGAACCCGCACCGCATCGGTGTCGGCGTCCGATGTGATCGCTTCGGTAAGCATCGCCGACGCATCCCCGACCGGCGGATCGATCCGGGCCGGGAACGGAGACGGGCTCGGTGACCCGATCGGCGTTACGGTGCGCGTGCCCCGGCGCCCGTCGGCTGTGAGCCGGTACCGTATCCGCTGATGATCCGAGTTCGCATCGATGACGTAGTCGCCGACCAGATCTGCGGGGCCTTCGGTCGTCAGCTCGACATCCGTATCCGTATCGGCTTCGATAGCATGTTCAAGTGCTGCGAATACCGATTCTGCGATCGATGCAGCATCTGTCAGCGTATCCGGAACAATGCCCATCGGTTCGAGTCTTGATACCTCTGCGCGGCTCAAGAGCGACGGGTGATTGAACAGGATGGCCGTGACGCCGTAGAGCAAGAGAAACGGCAGCAGCGCAAGCCCGAAGTACATATGAAGACGCCGCACGATCTTCATGCGCGCGTTCATTTTCTTCCTGCGTCCAGCGGACGTTCGGTCCATTCGCGCGGCGTGTTCCGGCCGGTGCTGCCCTTGGCTTCCCTGATCACTCGTCACGGGAGTCTTTCCTCCAGAGCTGCGCACGCCAGCGCGTGAACAGTGCGAACGTTCATGCCGTAATCCGAAGACTTCGCTGTAGCACCGCCTAAACTAATCCGTGAGCACTCTGCAACCAACGGCATCATCCGGTGGCCCTTTCACACTTCCCCGTCGAGCCGGCGTACTCGCTGCAGCTGCTGCGCTCTCGATTTTCACCCTGGCCGCCGGTGGCATCCTTACAGCCGCCGGCATCGGGCCCTGGTATCGATCCCTCGAGATTCCACCGTTTCAGCCGCCGGCGTGGGTCTTTACGCCCACTTGGACGCTGATCTTCGTTCTGGTCGCCGTGTCGGTCTGGCGAGCCTCGCTGACCGGTCGGATACCTCGGCCCGCGCTGTGGCTCTATGCCGTTCAGCTTGTCCTCAACGTACTCTGGTCGTTGTTCTTCTTTGTGATGGAGCGCCCGGATCTGGCGCTGCTCGACGCGATCGCGCTCGATATCGTCGTGATCGCCATGGTGATCGTGTACGGCCGGATCGATAAAGCGGCCGGATGGTGCCTGGTGCCCTATGCGGGCTGGATGCTTTTCGCCACTGCCATCAACACCTGGATCGTGCTGCACAACTAGTGCACGCCCATATCAACCTGTCCCGCCGGACCGTGTACGGCCATGCGAATACGCGCTGACGATGTCGTCCAGATCCGGACGCAAACGGTCGTCGCGTGGCTCCGTCGAAGTACCGAGGTGGATGAATCCTGCGAGCTGCTCGTCGCCGGCCAGGCCGAGCTCGTCAAGCACGGCACGGTCATACGCGTACCACTCGGTGAGCCAAAGCCCGGCAAAACCCAGCGCCCGTGCGCCGTGAAGCAGGTTCATGCAGACAGCGCCGACTGTCAGCATCTGTTCCCAATGAGGAATCTTCGGGTGTGACCTCGGAGAGAATACGACCGCCACAACCAGCGGAGCCCTGGACAAGCAGTGGCGCATCACCTCAAGCCGTTCGTCGTTCGCGTCGGCATGCGACTCTGCGAATCGTTCTCCGATGAACGCGCTCAGGCGGTAGCGACAATCACCCGCGATCGTGATGAAACGCCACGGGACCAGGCGGCCGTGGTCCGGAGTCCTGGAAGCAACCCCGAGGATCGCCCGCAGCTGAGCGTCATCGGGTGCCGGATCTGCAAGCGATGACAGCTTCGGCGATCGCCGCTCACCGAGGTACGCCAACAATTCCCGGCTGGTCATGACGCGCATCCGATTCGAGAACGATCGAGGCAGCCCCGCTCCTGCCCACGGGCCGGCAGCAGGCAGAAACCGCCCGAAATCGGTTCTTCCAGGGCAGTTTAGGCACATAGTTGAGATTGAGTCTCAACGATTCCACCATCCTTCCCCACAGCGTCACACTCCACGCGTCCCGATCGGCTGATCAAAGGGGTCAGCCGGGAGTGTCCTTGGCAGGATGCTTCGCCCCTGTTGGCTGCTTGTTTTCGATTTCCACGTCTCACGCCGGAAGCACGTTCGATCGGATCTGGATCATCTCCCGCACCGACGAAGACTCAGGTAGTCTCGCACCTGAAAACCACCGCTTCGGGGCTACACACAAACAGGCCATGCAGCAAACGCTTTTCGAGGAAACACCCTCGATTGCAGGCAACGATCCTGCCTGGCTTGTGAGCATGATTCTGCCTTCGAACCTATCTAGCGCTCATGCCTGCAATTCCGTGCCGGATATCACGCATCTTCGTGTCTTCAGTATGTGATCCTGATCAGCTCACGCAAGCTGTATGAAGATCAATCGAGAAAGCTCCATCGCTCAGCGCCATCGCTCGGATCACAGCGGGAGTAACCCGATTAGTTGTTTCATGGCTTTCCGACGCCGGCATGTAGACGAGACAGAAATGTGACAGGGCCATGCGCCCACATCGCGGAATGCCCAGACTCGTGAGAGCGGTCACTCATCGTCACGATCGGCAGGCGGCATCTCCACGCCTTGCTTGCCCGAAAACGCGAAGTGCTCAGCCACAGCATCAACCGCACTCGAAATGGGCTGGGGTTGATCGTAGAAATCAAACTGGGTGACACCATCAAGCCATAGTTCCTGCTTCTCTCCGCCGAGGTTGCTCAAAAAAGTACGCACACCTTGTGGTATGGCGGCCGCTTCTGAATGCACAATGAACACCGGCTCGGTGATCCCCGACGCCGAACGGATGCCGTCGAATCGAAGCCAGCCCTCCCACGAGGCCACGTTGAACGTGTTCTCCCACTCCGGCACCATGCCACGCTCCGGGTCGCTGTAGTACCCGTCGAACGGCATGAGCGCATCAGATCCGCTCGGTCCGCCGGCCGTGATCAGCACAGGCTCGCCTGTTTCACGCTCCGATGCAGCGGCAGCCTGCCCGGTTTCGATAAGGCTCTTGACGCCTTCCTCGCCGCCGTAGACATCACTCACGATCGCAGCATCGTGCAGCCATGGCGCCACAAGGGCGATCGAATTAAACACATCCGAGTTCTCTGCGACGTGAGCCATATATCCTGCGCTTGCGCAGATCCCGAGCCCGTTTACCTCGGCGACCTCGGACCTCTGCGACAGGAATTCCGCCGCAGCGATGATGTCCTCGATCTTCATAGCTGGGTTCTCAAGACTGCGCGTATCGCCGCCGCTTTCGCCCCAGGTCCGGAAGTCAAAGGCCAGTGCCACATAGCCCCGCTCAGCCAGCTCGGCGGCATACAGACCCGACATCTGCTCTTTGATCGTGGTCCATGCGCCGGTCACCACAACCGCTTCGGCACGCTGGCCCGGCACGAGGGCAGCGGGGAGATACAGATCGCCTACAAGCGTGTGGCCGTGTGATTGGAACGTGACCCGCTCGACTCGAATGTCATCGGCAGCCATACCCAGTCCCGCGGATGCTACTGCCAGAAACGCGGCAGCGAACTTGAAGGCTGTTTGCATATCAACACTCCATCAGCTGTGCACATCACTCGATCGCTCAACGTTCGCAGAATACTAGAACCATTCACATAGATCGAAGTGTTTGTGTTGCCCCAGCAGCGGGGAAATTTCAGATGCAAGATCGCGATCCCGATTGCGTTTCTCAGCAACGATGCACGCGGCTGTCGCGGGGCCCACATCCCCAAATGCGGCCCCGCTGGGTTTGAGTCGACCAGCTCCGAAGTGCAGACCGGACGCACCGCTCCAGCACATCGGGCTGCGAACTAGCCTGTTCAGGTGGTGATCGACGCCTGTGCAGCGCGCTCGTCAGAAACGGAACGCCAGCAGGTACGCGACGCGCCATATCGGATAATCCACCTCGCAGCGGAACCCGATCATGTCTTGCGAAGACCATCCGCCACGTTCAAGGACAACCCGCAAAAACTCGGGATACTTCGAGAACCGCGGTGTAGCCGCGTCATCGATGCCTCGCGGCAGCACACGCAGCGGAGGGCGGTGGGGCAACTCGGTCGACCAGCGGTCCGCTTCCGTTGTCATCGATGGACCGAGCAGGTGCGCCGAGACGGATGGAAGACACGCCTTGGCGAGGTCTGGGTGCAGATACACGTCCAGAACGAGCGAGCGAGCCGGGAAGGTCGAGAGGTACCACACCTCCTGGACTGGCGGGTCGTCCGCGGCTGGGTGTGACATCGGCTTGGTCAGCCTCTGCGCCAACGCGAGATCGATCGACTTCCCGCGGCTTGTCTCGTGTGTATCGACGAAGTAGCCGTGGATATTTGCGCTTGTACGCAGCGTGATGTCCGGCAGCGGGTCCGTGCAGAACTCCTCAAGCACTCCGGGTGGACACATAGGACTGGGCGATTCCTCTTCTCCTAGCACCGAGAACACATCGGTCTGCTTCTCAAAGTCGCGCTCCATGCCGGTCGGAAGAAAGAATGGGACGGCCACGGTCCGTGATTCGTGCCCGTGGAACACGAAGCCGCACATCATCTCGACGCACGATGGGTCCGAGGGTGCAGGGCGAAAAAACCAGGAGAACACGTGGCACTCCGACCATCGCCCGGCGAGGTCCGCCGAAGCAGCGAAGTGTGCCGCCCGCGCGTCTGTGTGCTGTCGGTCCGATACGGGCGCTGTCGCCTTCGGTTCGACCCTCGACCCCGCACGCGTCAGCGTGATCCGTCTGTCGAGGCGCGATTTACTCCGGGCGACCGTCACGACCATGTCGTGGAAACGCGCGCACGCATCGCGTGCATCACTCACCGCGTGCTGCTCCAGATGCCCGCTGAACGACTCAACCCAGCTCGCACACCCCTGTGCGCCCGGTAGCTGTCGGACGAATTCCACGGCATCGTCCGAGCAGTCCAACGCCTGGCACATGCGCTGACAGGTCGCGCGGTTGACCCCGAGCCTCCTCGACATCCCGCTCGCGCCGCGGCCGGACTCGGGAAGCGAGGCGAACAGCAGCCCGAGCGTCGCGAGCAGCCGGTTGCCGACACGTTCGACCTGGTGGAGCTCGGCTGTGGTCAGCGGCTCAAGCGTGCCCCTGCCAGCGCTCGCTCCTGCTGCGAAGTTCGAACTGGCTCGGCCCTTGGTTGGCCTCTCGTCGGTCATCGGTGCGGCTTTCGGTCATGCATCAGATATGATCCGAGATCAGTATTTTATCGTGAGATCATCAAAAAAAGGGTAATCGCTCTCGATTGCGATTACGAAATCGGAATGAATCGTATGTTTGAAGTCTCAGATACTCCAAATCATCTGAGATCATTTTTTGTCTGCATTCCCATTGCAGATGCTGTACAGGCATGGTTGCCTCTGCAACGGGGCCAAACAGAGGATTTCAGATGAGACAGACTCCCAACCGCAGGTCGGCCATTCTCCACACGCGGCACGCTCTTGGAGCGGTGATGGGCCTCTCCGGATGTTTTGCTGCTGGGGCTCAGACCACGGCCACGCCGGAGGCGGAAGTTCTGGTTGTGACAGGTGAACTTCTCGGAGACATCGGCGAAGTGCTGACCTTCACCGACGTTGAGGTATCCGACAACGGCGACTGGTACGCCGTGGTAAACACCGTTACCAATGGGAACACGGGCGAAATCAACGGCAACCAGCGTGACCCTGTTTTGATCGGATCTGACGGCATCATCATCAACCGTCTTGCTGCACAGCCCGGCCCTGTCTTCTTCCCCGCGCTGACCGGTCTCGATCCTGCGTACGAACTAACCACCATCGAGCAGATCGCGGTGAATGGTGATGACTTCGCGTTGTTCCAGACGGCCCAGTTCGAAACACCGTTCTCTGCATCCCCTGGATCGTTTGCCAGGGGCTACAGCCGAAACAACGAGCTATTGCTCCTTGAGCAGGTGGTCTTCGACGGGTTGCAGGCGGGTGCGGGCGCTGTGACCACGTTCGATTTTGTCGATACAATCGATCTGCTCGACAACGGGAACATCGTTGCGGCGTTTGATGTGAACGTCCCGGGTCCGAATGTCTCTGGTATCTTCGAGTTCGACCCGGGCAACCCCGCACAGGCCGTCTCGGTGCTGTTGTACGAAGACCAGGTCATCCCAGGTGTTGGGGTCATTGACAGCTTCGCGAATGCCGACCGGAGCTTCGCGATCAACGGCCAGGGCGACTTTATCGCCAGTGTCCAGTTGTCCGATGCGCCGTTCATTTCAAACGGTCGGCTGGTACGCTTCGACTCCGCGACGCAGAGCTACACCGTGGTCGCCGAAGACCGCGGGTCGCCCATCGACCAGCCCGATCTCCAGTTTGCGAACATCGGGAACGGTGCATTGGCGATCAACCAGTCCGGCGACTGGCTGGCCAGTATGACGCTGCGATCAAACCCTCCCGGGCTCAGCGGGAGCGTGATCGTCAAGAACGGCAGGATCGAGATCCAGGGCAGTCAGCAGATCATGCTGGACGGCGAGACTTTTCAGTTGGTATCTTCGATCAGCCCGCAGGGTGCGATTCCGTACTTCCTGACACCCGAAGGAGAGATCGTGTGGCTCGCACGGTTCTTCGACCAGTCGACAACATTTGATGATATGGCGCTCGTTCGTGGCAACCAGATCCTGCTGCGGGAGGGCCTGACAACGTTCGACAATGTGACGTTCCCCGATGTGACGCTTACGAACGGCGGGGTGCCGGTAGTCGAGATCCCCGGTGGCACGTTCGATGGTGTGAAGCTGGTCGAGATCGGCGCGGGCCTCGCCGGTTCACCGCTTGGGTTTGTGCTCCCGAACGATGGCTTGGACGCGAACTCTTTTTCGATGAGCCCGAACGGTCGGTTCATCATCTCCGAAGTCGGCATCGAGCACCCGGTGAACGGTGAACGCCTTGCGGCACTCGTGCTGATCGACTTCGGTGAAGCGGGCCGTCTGTGCGCGGATCAGAACGCGGATGGGGAAGTCAACGACAGCGATTTCTTCGCCTGGGTCACCAACTTCTTCGATCAAGATCCGGTGGGAGACGTCAATCAGGACGGGGCGGTCACGGATAGCGACTTCTTCGCTTGGGTCACTTTCTTCCTGCAGGGATCCGACGGACCGACGTGCTTGGGGTAACCCCTCGCGATGATCTTGCTGGTTGCCTGTGTGTCCCGGTAGATCCGGTCCATCGGAGATGCGGTCGTAGCGGCAGTCGAGGTAGCTCGAGCTACACGGGCATCGTGCGGATATCGGCCCGAAGAAACTCTGGCAGGAGCTTCTCGGTGGCGTAGGTACCACAGGCCGCCGACATTCACTCGTGGCTGACAATCGCAAAGCCAACGCGTCCCAACGCCGATCCCGCCATGTCGACGAAGTGCTCCGGCGAGATGTTTGAAGCGACCGGCGACAAGCCGATGAGCCCCCGCCCGCGGCAGCGGCTGGCGAGGACGTAGCCTTCGCTCGAGTTCTGCTTGCGGCCCGCTCAGAGCGAGATGCCCACACCCTGCACGGTATCAGTCGATGAAACTCGGCCCTTGAAGGATGGGTGTGTGCAGCATCGTCGGCATGACCGGATGAAGATGGGACCTACTTCGGGTCTTGTACGCAGCGAAACCCGATGTTCGATGTGCCGGTATCGACCGCTTCGCCGGTCCGCGCGCTGACTCGGTATCTCGTGCAATAGGTCTGATGGCACAGGAACGACCCGCCGCGGATCACGCGGAGTGTTTCGAGTTCGCGTCCGGGCCACCACGATCCGTCCGGCCCGACCGGGTTGTCCATGGGAGCATCGGCGGCGCGTTGGGCGTAGGCGTCAGCGCGGTAGAAGTCCGAACACCACTCCCAGACATTGCCCGCCATGTCGTGCAGCTCCCAGTCGTTTGGCTCGAACCTCCCGACCGGTGCTGTGGCGGCGAAGCCATCGACCGCGTCGTTGCGTGACGGGAAGACACCCTGCCAGATATTGGCACGCGGCCGAGCATCGTTGACAGGTTCATTGCCCCAGACGTAGATCGCGCTGTCGATCCCCGCCCGTGCGGCCCGTTCCCACTCCGCTTCTGTCGGCAGACGCTTGCCGGCCCACGCCGCAAACGCCGCCGCGTCTTCCCACGCGACATGCACGACGGGGTGGTCCATGCGTGTTTCGATCGATGAATCTGGTCCCTCGGGTGCACGCCAGTTGGCACCGACGACCCAGGCCCATCCGCCTTGGGCTCGCTCGGTCGGCTGATAGAAGACAACCGAGCCCGGCTGGAGCTGATCGTCGGGTGGCTTGGCCGTGCCCGGTGGTACCGATTGCTTCAGTATTTCCCAGTCGATCGGGCGCTCGGCAACCGTGACATAGCCGGTGGCCTCAACGAACTCGGTAAACGCAGCGTTGGTCACTTCGTGCGTGTCCATGAAAAAACCATCCACAGACACACGGTGGGCCGGCCGCTCCTCGGGCAGCGCGTCTGGACGGTCGCTGCCCATCATGAACGCACCACCGGGGATCCACACCATGCCGGGCGGGGCTTGGTTGGTCTGCGTGGATGGGTCGTCGTGTGGTGTTGGATCGCAGCCTCCGGCGAGGATGACGGCGATGACCGGCACCGCTTGACGGATTCGCTTGGCATGACACACACACCAATATATCCATCGCGGTAGCATGTCAGCGTTTCCGGAACGTTCCGGGCTTCGGAGGGTCGCATGGCATCAGTCCGGCAAATCGCATCCGTGGCCGGCGTTTCACCCGCGACGGTCTCGCGCATCCTCAACAACGACCCGGACGTGGATCAGGGCACGAGGGAGCGTGTGCTCCAGATCGCGAACAAGCTCGGGTATTCGCCGCGTATCGGCCGACGTGTGAAGACGGTGCTGGGGATCGGCCTTCCTTCGGATCCGCCACGGGACCTCGGCTCGTTCGATGGCGCGATCGTGGCCGGCGCCTCGCGTGGCTGCCGCGATGGTGGCTTCAACCTTGCGCTGGTTGATATTGTCACGGAACGCAAGCCGAACGAGGCGTTCTCGCAGTTCTTCTCCCGCCTTGGTATCCGAGGCATCATCCTGCGCCGGCTGCCCTCGCTCAACGAGGTCCTCCAAGAGATCGCCAAGGAAGGGTTCCCGCACGTGCTGTTGGCCGACCGGGTCGATGACGATCGGATCTCGTGGATCGATACGGATTCGAAGACACCCAGCCGGGACGCGGTCACGCACCTGATCGAGTTGGGACATACACGCATCGTGGCGGGGCGCTATTCGCGCGGCGGTCGCGACGCGCTCGATCGCTACGAGGGCTACCTCGAGGCTCATGCCAACGCGGGTCTGGAGGTCGATCCGCGGCTGGTAGTTGATTGCGGTGATGAGCTGGAGGATGGCGCACGTGCGGTGGACTTTGCCATGAGCCTGCCGAACCCGCCAAGCGCGTTTTACATGATGCACTCGATGTCGTCGCTGGGTGCGTTGCGGCGTCTGCTCGAGCGGGGGCTGCGCGTACCCGAGGACGTCTCGATCGTCGGTATGGACGATTGCGAATCGCGTCTCATTCCGTACCCGCGGATGACGACCGTTCGGCAGGATGCGTATGACATGGCCTACCGAGCCGCGCGGTGGCTCGTCAGGACCGTGGAATCGCCCGTTGAGCCGCTGCGCGAGACGGTGCCGGGGATCTTCGAGGTTAACCAGACGACCACGCTGGCTTCGGACACGCCGATCCGCGTCCTCCCGGATGGACGGATCGTCGTTGAGAGCTCACCTCGCTGATCGACGCAGCCGCCGATCACTCAAGGGCCGCACCTGTTGGATCACTCAACCGATCCAGGCTTGAGCCAAACCGGGCGGGTGAACGACGAGAGCAAGCCGAATTGGCCGGTCGAGAACATCATCGCTCATCGGCGGGCACAGGTTCCACGCGAGTCGAGTGTGCGTCCGCCGCTATCACCGGGTGTGGTTACTCAGGCGTTTGTTGCGAGCCGTCAGCGTCGACGAGCGGCATGGTCAGCTCGATATCGGCTGCTTTTTCGGCGGTGTATCGCAGCGTCAGCTCCGCTCCGGCTTCTGCTTGGATCCAGAACCTGTGCACAACGGTGCCGCGTGAGCCAACGCCTTCGTCGTACTGCACCCGGGCCGGCTCGTGCCGCACCTCGTCGGCTGTCGTATCCCACCAGCCGTCGAGCTTGCCAGATGCGAGAACACGTACGGATGAACCGTCGATCGTCAGCAGGTCGGCAGCTCCGATGCCCGCGGTGCTGGCGCGTGCGGTACGAGTCGGGATGAGCTTGTCGTTGCGTATCTCGACCGTGAGTTCCCAGAGGTTGTCGTCCAGGCGTTGGATGTGCGTGCGATCGAAGTGGAGCTTGGGCATCTCTCCGCCGTGAAGCATGGTGAACGCGAAGTTGCGGTGGGCTTCCTCTTCGAGCATGAAGACCGGCGTCGAGCGCGAGGACCATTTATTGAGCCCGCCGACCAGCACCGAGCCGTGTTCGGGGTGCTCGACTTCCGAGAAAGGCTGGAAGGTTGCTCCGAACTGGAGCCGGTCGCGAAACAGCCGCATCTGCTCATCATTGGGGCGCATGACGTCGCGCTGGAAGTACTTGCGCACTGTCCAGAGTTCGTTGGTGAAGCTGATGACCCCGAGGCCCTCGTGTGCCCAAGTGACCTCGCCGCCGTGCACGTTGTACAGATCGCTGAAGACCACGAGATAGCGGTAGTAGGGCATGAGCTGCTCGCCGATCCTGCCGAACTCGTCGTAGACGCGCAGGTCTGCTCGCGGGTAGGCGTCGGTGCGGTAGTTGGTGCCGGGTCCACGGAGCATCATGCCGCCGGTGTTGTGGTAGCTCTGGAATGCGGCGATGTTCGGGTGGTCCAAGCAGAACTCTGCGACGGCGCGCGTCTCCGGGGCCGACAGCGGGTAGGCACCCGCACCGAACTGGACATATTCGGGCTGCCAGTCGGCCGGCCAGTTGCGGTTCATGTCGTGGCCGTCGGTGCCGTCTTCGTTGGTGCGCCCGTCGCCGTCATCGTCGATGCCCTCGCTGCCGAGATAGGTCCAGTCGCCGACCTCACCATCGGGCACGCGGGAGAAGACGCGATCATCGAAGCGGTCTCGGATCCACTCGCCGCGGGGGTCGCGCTTCCACATCTGCGTGATGCTGCCGTCACCGTCGAGGTCGTCTGCCGGATCCTCGTCGATCAGGCCGTCGCGGTCGTTGTCGCGCGGCATCTGGTTTGAGCGCCGGTTGTGCGGCGTCGAGGGGCCTTGCAACCACTTGGCTCGCGAGTCGGGGCTCACGATGGGCATCAGATAGAACGTGTAGTCGTCGAGGAGCTCGGTCATCGTGTCGTTGTGACCGTAATAGGTTGCCAGGTACCACAGGGAGTAGAGCACGACTTCAGTCGCCTGGACCTCGTTGGCATGGATGGAGCCGTCGATCCACATCGCCGGCTTGGCGGTGTGGTCGTCGCCGGGCTTGGTGATCACCGCGACGAGCAGGTCCCGGCCCTGTCCGCTGGTGCCGATGCTGCGCAGCTCGATGAGCTCGGGGTACGCCTCTGCAAGCGCACGCATGTGCGCATACGTCTGCTCGACGGTGTAGTAGCGGTTCCAAGCGATCTCGTGCTTTGACTCGACGGTCGCTTGCGCGAGGGATGGACCGACGATGACGAGTGAAGCGGCGGTGATGGCGAGGGTGAACCATGCTTGGGTCGTGGTCATCACTCGGCCTCCAAGTTCAGGGTGTAGCGCTGTGTTCCCAGCAGCGGCGATCGCACTTCCAGCCCGATCGATTCGCCTTGTGTGGCAACGACCAGCCACTCGGCGCGTTCCGATGCGCCACGGCCTTCGATCACATCGAAGCGGATGATCCGCGAGCCGGACACGATGCGGCTCGTCTGCAGCTCTTGGTCGGGGTCGAGCACGCAGATCATGCCCGGCAGGCGGCGGGCCTTGACGCCGATCGCCGACTTTGTCGGCAAGTCCCCGGTGTTTGTGATCGTCAGGCCTATACGCCAGATACCGCCGCCGACTCGCTCCACCGTCGGGTCTCCGATCTGCACCCTTGGCAGCATGTCGAGCACCGCGGCGGCGAACTCGGCCTGCTGCTCCGCGAGCTTGTCCCGGTACGCTTCGGGCGGGTTCACGCGGACGCCCGGTTCGAAGCCGCCGATCTCGACGCTGCCGAGCTGCGGATGGTCGAAGGGCTGCCACTCGACGAACCCGCCTTGCGCGCGTTCATCGATCCATGCGAGCCATCGTGCGTCTGCCGGAGGCTCAGATTTGGAACGGGGAGCGGGCGTCGCGTCGCCGATGCTTGCAGCGCTGAGCGAGGCGATCAGCTCATCGCTCGGCCCCGGATCCTGGTTGCCTCCCCGGACGGCTGTCAATCGGCTCTGAACATCAGCGGGCAGAGCCGCAAACTGTTGCATGATGTCCTGCAGTTCGGCATCGTCCATCGACTCGATCTGGGCCTGCACCTCGGCCCGCTCGGCGTTTTTCATATAGAGGAAGTCGATGAACATCTCAGCGACACCCCGTTCTGCCAGGTCCGCCCGGTCGGCTTCCTCGATCTGTTCTGGCGTCGGTGCGGCGTCTTCTGTCTCACCTTCGGCCTCAGCCTCACCAGGCGCCTCTGCCTCTTCTTCGGTCGGCTCGACAGGTTTCACAAGGTCTGGTCGGACCCAGACAGGAGTTCCGAAGGTGTAGACGCCGAGATCCGCGTAGCACCATTGCACGAGCGAGCCGGAGCGGTTTGGACCTGGCTCGACCTGCGTGATACCCGTGATCTTCTCGAACGCTTCCTTGGCCGCGGCGTAGGCTTTGGAGTCGTCTTTCTCGATGCCCTTTGGCGTTCGGCCGTCGGGACCCGAGCGGTCGCTGGGCGGTGTCGATGTGATGGTATCGTGCGGACCGAGGACGATGACGGCTGAGATATTGCCGCGCGATTGCAGCCATTCGACGAGGGCGCGGGCTTCGGGGCGATCGAGCGGGAATCGCCCCGCGCCGTCGGTGTGCTCGGGCCAGTGCATCGGGAAGTGTCGGTCGAGGTCGACGCCTCCACCCGATGCCCCGCCCCAGCCGTCTTCGTTGAACCTGCCGTCGCCATCGTCGTCGAGGCCTTCTATGAGCAGTGCATGGGTGGCGCTTTCGTCGTCCTCGGGCTCGCGGACGAGGCGCGGATCTTTGGCGTCGATCACATGTGTTGGCTGGATCCGGAACGCTGTGTTCGGCGCGGGCACCCGCATCATGGTGATCAGCCCATCATCGTTCAGATCGTTCGGCGGGTCTTCATCGATTCGACGGTCGCGGTCCGCATCGCGTGGCTCCGGCGCACGGCCCGATCGTGCCCGCGGCCTATCCGTTGAGGTAAACCGCGCGATGCCCTCAGGATTGACGCGTGGGACGATGTAGACCGTCCGGCCGGCCAGTGCTCCGGCGTGCTCTTCGATCAGCAGCTGTCCCATCGCCTCGGCGACATGCACGCCGATCGCATGGTGCCCCTGTACGCCTGCGATGACCGCGAGCGCGGGTTGGTCGCTGGGGCTGTGTTCCGTCGAATCATGGTCTGCGAGTGTCCAAACGGCGATCGGCTCGCCCGCTGGGCTGTATCCGATGACCTGCCGTTCGATCGTTGGATCGGCTGCCGCAGCGCCTGCGACAACCAATGCGACGAAGATTGCTCCGCTTCTCCGACGACCCCGCTCCCATCGACGACACACCATACTCGCGCTCCACGATACATCGATCTCGGTTGTACTGATACCATACTATCAATGGTTCCGCATGCTTGAGGAGGCCCGGTATGGCACGCATCCTGCTTGTTGTGACAGCATTCGCGTTGGTGTCGTGTACGCCGACATCGCATACCGAGGATCCATCGCCGCAAGCCGACTCGAGCATTGTTGGTGAAGAGATCGACTACGAGGTCGGCGGCGTCACTCTCAAGGGCTACATCGCGTACGACAGCAGCCAGGAAGGTTCCCGCCCCGGTGTGCTCGTCGTCCACGAGTGGTGGGGACACAACGAGTACACGCGAGACAGGGCGCGCCAGCTCGCCGAGATGGGCTACACCGCCCTGGCAGTCGATATGTACGGCGACGGCCGACGCGCCGAGCACCCAGAAGATGCGAACGCGTTCATGATGGAGGTGTTCGACAACATGCAGGCCGGGGTCGATCGCTTCCAGGCAGCCAAGGCCGTTCTCAACGGGCACGCCACGACGGATCCAGACAAGACCGCTGCGATCGGGTACTGCTTTGGCGGAGCCATCGTTCTCCACATGGCCCGTACCGGCGCCGACCTCGACGTCGTCGCTGCCTTCCACGCAGGCGCCCTTGAAACTGGCAACGATCCCAACAACATTACAGGCAGGGTCTTCGTGGCTCATGGCGCCGATGACCCTCTCGTCAGGCCGGAGGCGATCGAGTCGTTCAAGGCGAACATGGACGCGGCGGGCGTCCGCTATGAGTTCGTGGCGTACCCGGGTGCGGTGCATGCGTTCACGAACCCGGATGCGACGGCAAAGGGGGAGCAGTTCGGTCTTCCCCTCGCATACCAGCAGGAAGCGGACGAGCAGTCCTGGGCCGCGATGCAAGCCGTGTTCATCGAGGCTTTCGGCGGGTAGCTTGTGTCGCGTCGTCAGTGCCCGTCATGGGTCGCGCGTGCTCAGCGACCGGAAAGAACCTAAGCCCCGTCCTGGTGCCGTGCTCTTCTTCGGAGCGTGATGCACCCTTTTTTGACGCAGCGCTACGGGGGGGTATGCTATTGGCAACTGATTGCCAATAGCGGTGGGGGCGCGATCGGCTGTCGCAGGCCCGACCGATGTCCGGCGCAGCGGGACGGAGCACCATGCGAAAAAAGAGACTCGATGCTGTCGTGGTCGGCGGTGGTGCAGCGGGCATCGGTGTGGCGGTGGCCCTCAAGGATGCGGGCATCAAGAAATTCGCTGTCCTGGAACGGTACCGGGTGGGCTCATCGTTTTCAGCGTGGCCGGCCGAGACGCGGTTTATCACACCGTCGTTCCCCACCAATTCGGTCGGGATGCTCGATCTGAATTCCATCGCGATCGGTGCCTCGCCGGCGTTCAGCCTGGCGGTCGAGCATCCATCCGGGAAGGAGTTTGCGCATCATCTGAAGCAGATCGCGAAGTATGCGGAGCTGCCGATACGCGAGACGACCAGCGTGCTGAGGATCACGAAGATAGGCAGCGATTTCTGCATCGATACGGCTGATGAGACCCTGCGAGCGAAGCACGTGATATGGGCGGCCGGCGAGTACCAGTATCCTCGTCTGAACGGTTTCTCTGGGAGTGAGCTCTGCCGTCACACGGCGACGATCGCGCGATACGCAGAACTCGAAGGCAACGAATTTGCGATCATCGGCGGCTACGAAAGCGGCATCGATGCGGCGTTCCACCTCGCATCGCGGCACAAGCGCGTCAGGCTGTTCGATTCCGGGTGCCCGTGGAAGGCGGCCACGTCGGATCCCAGCGTTGCGCTGTCCACGTATTCCCTGGAGCGGATGCGCGAGGATCGTTTCCAGGAGCACGTTGAGCTCGTACCCGATGCACGAGTTGTCTCGGTCACCGAATCCAACGGCACCTACCGCATCACTACGCAGGACGGCCAAGTTTATGAATCGCCGACACAGCCGCTCTGGGCAGGAGGGTTCGTCGGCAGCCACCGAATCGTCAAGGACCTGTTCGAGTCGCGTGAGGACGGCTTTCCGCTGCTAAACGAGCACGACGAATCGACGATCGTTCCTGGCATGTTTCTCTGCGGCCCCGCGGTGCGCCATGACAATCATGTCTTTTGTTTCATCTACAAGTATCGCCAGCGGTTCGCCGTCGTGGCCAAGGCGATCGCCACATCTCTCGGGCTGCCAGCCGAGCAGCTCGAGGAGTATCGCAACTGGGGCATGTACCTCGATGATCTTTCCTGCTGCGGTGAGGAGTGTGTGTGTTGAGTGATGGTTTCGCGAGTCCCGAGATCCGCGCAGAGTCTCCATCGTGGGTATCCAGGGTGCTTCGGATCGAGTGGCTTGGCCAGACCGCGGCAAGTCTGTTCTGGATCACGAGCATGTTCAGCTACGGGATCAGTTCGGCGGGAGACTACCTCCAAGTGTCGGCCGCTTCTGCCTGGTTGATTGCCAACATCGCGTCTGCTGCGAGTTCGAGGAAGAAGTAGCGTGCGAACCGTGCCCGCATCTGTCTGTTTGCTCGCGCTGCATCGAGTCACAGATACGGTGATGCGTTGGTTCGGGCGAGACATCCGCTACGGCCTCCGGCGGAGTGTGCCTCGAAACCCGCGCTTGTGTGCGATTGTCTGTGCCTGTCTCGTCGTGATATGCCTGCAAGGTGGATGCGTTGCGAGCCGGCTGGGCACACTGAGCCTAGATCATGCGGGGCAAGCAGGTACTGACGCGGAGAGCATGTCGCTTCTCGCCGAAGCGGCCGACCATGAAGCTCTCTTTACGCTTGTCGGCGGGCTGAAGCCCATGAGCACGGGGATATGGAGTAGTTCGTTCTGTGTTGATGATCCTGCTCTTGAAGAACTTCGTAGCGTGCGGGCCGCGCTAGCGCCTCTCCGGAACGACATCTGGTACGCAGACGTTCAGGTGTTCGCTACTGTCCGCGATGGCGAGCGTCTCTTACATGCGTACGTGGTCCATCGGGCATCATTCGCGCGCATGATCAATCGGTACGACACGTTCTGGAGTCCATGGGGCATCACATCTTGTACAAGCCCGCCCGAGGTGCTCGCGGTGGTTGATCGGATGCCCATGCCCGATCGGTGGCGCGGATACGGTTATCTCTTCGGATACCCGCCCGATGCTGTGGATTTTTTTGTGCGCGCCGGTGTTTCGGATGGACAAGATGATCAGATCGGTCCCGGTAAAGACCGCCGTTTTGTCCAGATTCCGACGTATGCCGCCGAGGTTGGGCGATTCACATACGCCGTACCGTTGGATCATGTCCCGACCGCCGATGATGCTGCGATTGCGATACAAGCCGGGGACATCCTCGCCGAGTACACGCAGCGGCGTGAACGCATGAGGAGCGTGCACAGCATGGTCAGAGAGCTTCGGCGGCTCAACACGCGATTCGTACGCGCAGCGGATCAACCAGTCCCGGCTGTGGCAACACCTGCTCATGGAGCTCCGCGATGACCAGGCGCGATACATCGCAGCAGCGCGCTATCCGTGAAGCGGTTGAGTGCGCTGGGCGTCCGCTTTCGATTCAAGAGATCCATGACCTAGCGTTGGATCAGGTGCCCACTCTCGGCGTCCGGACGGTCTACAGGGTTGTCAGTCGTCTTCTCGGCGACGGGGCGATCGCGCCGGTTCTCGTCCCTGGTCAACCCGATCGCTATGAACCAGCCGCGGTGGCCGCCAAGCACCATCATCATTTTCGGTGCGAGCAGTGCGATCGTGTGTTCGATGTCGGCGCTTGCCCGGGCCGCCTCGGAAGCATGCTGCCGCCGGGCTTCACGATCGCCGGTCACGAGCTCTCTTTATGGGGAACATGCGATGAGTGCAGCGGCAGCGGCTGAAAGCCGTGCTCATCGAGAGGACATGCGGCACGCTTGGGCTTGATACGAACAAGCCTGTAGCAAGACATCGTGGCTCAAGACGCCACGATGCCCTGCATAGATGGCTTGCCGGTTCTCGGCGTATCAGCGAGCGCTCAGTTGCATGCGTTTGCGACGAACAGCGTGACCCAGGCAAAGAAGTCGCTGTCGGTGCAGGTGCCGTCTAGGTTGATATCGCAGGCTGTTTCCTGATCTTCTGTGCGCGGGTCGGCGACGAAGGCGGTGACCCACGCAAAGAAATCGCTATCGTTGGTCGTGCTGTCAAGGTTGACGTCGGCCAAGCACCGCACGCGGACGACGACCTCATCGGCCTCGTAGAACACCCGAGTGATAAGCTCGTCGTCAGCAACGGGGACAACGGCGTCGTACGTGCCGGTGTACACACCGTCGACGATGACGTACTCATCGCCGCTGCTCAAGGCCGCTCCGTTCTCTTGCAACAGCTCGAGCGTACCGCCGAGTTGAACTGAGCCCGGGCTGGTGATCCGCAGCAAGCCAGCGTCACCGGCCACTTCGCCCAGTGTTGTGCGCATGGTTCCCGATGCTGCAAGCACCGTCTCGCGAGTGAGCGTGAAAGCCCCGAACGGCCGGCCGACCTCGATCACACCCTCGTTGATCATCGGCACGTTCACTGTTGCCAAGCCGGCGAGTGTGTGGTCTGCGCCGTTGGTGAGCGACGGGATCGGGCTGAAGACCGTTGCGCTGATGCCGGCATCGTTCGGTCCGCTGCCAACGAAATCCATGGTGCCTGTGCCAGAGATCGTCAGGTCCTCGGTCACCAGAAGCGTGGCATTCGTTGAAACATTTTCTGGGTTGATCGTGACCGTGCCGTTGTTCTCGAGTGTGCTCGTTGGCACCGCAAGGCTTGCGCCTGAGCTGACGATGCCTTCGCCCGACAGCACGGTGCCATCGATGTTGCACCTCCCGCCGGCTGCGCGCCACAAGCCGGCGTGAATCGAGGTCAACTCGCCGCCGATGATGAGGCTGTTCTGGCCGAGTTCGACGGCAGCGCCGTCGGCGATGATCCGGCCGCCGCCTGTCTGATCGATCTCGATCGATCCGACGCGGAGCACTCCGCCGTTGACCGCCCGCATCTCGCCGGTATTCGTCTTGTCGTTGGTGAACACATCCAGCACATCACCGCCGGTAGCGATCGATGGATCCGCGATGATCGTTCCGGCGTTGTCGATCGCGGCATCGATCTGGCCCACCCCTCGGATCGTGTGGTCGGGGCCGTGCGTGATGGTGGAGCCGCCGGCGGTGCGGATGCTGGTGTCGGATCCTCCGCGGAGCATCCGCACTACGCCGGTCCCGCTCAAGGGGCCGGACTGCTGGTAGATCAGCACCGAGTTGGATGCCGACTCGCCCGGGTGCATATCGAGCGTGCCGTCGTTGTGTATCCCGCCGGTGAGGACGGAGGCCGTCGCGCCTGGGCTGATCTCGAAGCGATCGGCCTGGTTGTCGATCCCGTCGAGGAACATGTTCGATGCGATCCTGATGACACCGCCACCATTGGAATCGAAGATGCCTCCTGTGAACGTCGAGAGCCCGACGATCTCGATCTCACCGCCCTCTGCCACGATCTCGCCGTTGGAGGTCTGGGTGACGTCGACCGTGCTGAACTGGAGAAGCGATCCGGTCGTCGATGCAAGTCTGCCGCTGTTGACGATGTCGGTGAAGACGACCAGCGAGTTGCCTTCGAGCGCGATCGACGAGTCTGCCGCGAGCCTCCCCTGGTTCTGCATATCGCAGTTGATCTGTCCGACGCCACGGATCGTGTGCATCGGCCCGTTTAGCAGCGTGCCAGTGCCGGAGCTGAGGATTCGGCTGTCCGGCCCGTCGGAGAGCATCTGGATCTCGCCTGTGCCCATCATTTCAACGGGACCGGCTGGCCGAAACAGGGCATCGGGTTCCTCGGCCGTCCTGTTTAGACGGATCAGACCGTTGTTGATCGACGCCGTGCCCGTGAGCGTGATCTGGCTGTTCGATTCGATGTCGACGATGGCACCCGGGCTGAGCACCTCAAGCGAGCTGAATGCATCGATCTCGAAAGGATTCGTGATGAACGGGTTGTCGGCCGCATCGGACAGCCGCGCCGTCAGCGGTCCGAACGGCGCCCCGTTCGGGCTCCAGTTTGCATCGATGGTCCACGAGCCGCGTCCCCCGACCCACTCGCGGACCTGTCCCGAAGCCTCGCTGGCAGCCTGAACGAGACCGGCTGCGGCCAATAACATCACGGTGTTGCGGTGCATCTCGTGTTCTCCATCGACTGGTGGTTTGGGGTCTGGTACGCTGCCCGGGTTCGGGCATGGCCCGTGGTCAGACAGACGCGTTGGGCAGTGCAAGCGCAGACCGAGGGTGCCCGGGGCCATGGAAACCAAAAAAAGTCAACAAACCGATCTGATGGCCGGGGGTGTGCAAGAAGGGCTCAGCGAGATCGTCTATGCCAAGCTGAGAGCGCTTGCGAACCACCAGATGGCCGCTGAGAACCCTGGGATCACGCTCCAGCCGACGGCCCTGGTTCATGAGGCGTACCTGCGGTTGCTGCGGGATCCCGCCGTGACATGGGACGATGACCGGCAGTTCTTCTGGGCCGCGGCTCAGTCCATGCGGCGCGTGCTGGTCGACGCGGCTCGCCGCAGGCGCGCGCTCAAGCGTGGCGGTAATCGATCACGGCAGTATCTGGGTGAGGTTCCGGCGGCCGATACCCAGCCCGAGCCCGTCGAGCGGCTCGACACAGCGCTGGAAGAGCTCAAGGCGATGGATGCGCGGCTGTACGAGGTCGTTGTCCTGCGGTACTTTGCCGGGTTGACGGTCGACATGACTGCTCAGGCTCTGCGCGTCGCCCCACGGACGGTGAAGCGCGACTGGGCGACGGCTCGGAACTGGCTCCGGCTCTACCTGGCAGGGGGTATCGAGGGGCTGGTTCACGATGGCTGACGGCGAGCTTTGGGCGCGGGCGTTCCAGATCGTACGGGACATTGCGGACACGCTGCCGGACGCACGCACGAGCGCCATCGAACAGAGGTGTGCTGGCGACGTCCGGCTCAAGTCGTGCGTGCTCGCTCTGCTACACGGCGAACGCGACAGCGAACCAGATGACCTCGATGGCGACAGCCCGCGGTTGTGGCCTGCGATCGATGAGCAGCTCGGCCTGCACCGGGCCGAGGGAAGCGCACCGATGCCGACGATATCTGGTATCGAACTGCGCGAACGGCTCGGCTCGGGTGGGTCTGGGGATGTCTACGCGGGGTATCAGTCATTGCCCGGCAGGAACGTTGCGGTCAAAGTCATGCGGGCCGGCATCGGGACCGCTCGTGCGGAGCAGCGCTTTGCCCGCGAAGCCAGGGCGCTGGCATCGATCACGCACCAGGCCGTGGCCGCGATCTATGAAGTCAGCACGGCCACGCTGCCCGGCGGCACGCCCGCGCCGGCGATCGTGATGGAGCTGATTGAAGGCCGCACGCTCGCAGAGGCTGCGAAGCCGATGTCTATCCGCGACGCTGCAATGCTGGTCGCGAGGATCGCGCGAGGGGTACACACCGCGCACCAGCGCGGGATCATCCATCGCGACCTGAAGCCGTCGAACGTGCTGCTGACCCGGGATGGAAGCCCGAAGATCGTCGATTTCGGCGTGGCGTTGCTTGACTGCCACACCGATCTTTCGCTGCGGACACACGCCGGTGAGCTCCTCGGCACGATCGGGTATATGAGCCCCGAGCAGCTCGGCTCCGGAGCAGACGATGACGTCGCCGATGTCCGGACAGATGTTTATGCGCTGGGCCTGGTCTTCTACGAGCTGATCAGAGGGAAGCCCGCGATCGATGCATCGAGCGGATCATCCTTCGTCATGCTTCAGAGGATCGCGCGAGGTGAGCTGCCCAGGCTCCCCCAAGGCGGTGACGCGGAAATACTCTACCGCACGGCTACGGCCATCAGCCCCGATCGCCGCTATGGCTCTGCGGCCGACCTCGCCGATGACCTCGAACGTTTGGCCGGCGGCAGACCGATCCAAGCTCGTCGCGCGAGCGTGCTCTACCCGATCTCGCTGTTTGCACGCCGGAATCCGGTGCTTGTCGGCGTCGTCGGGCTCGGTCTTGTCGCGGTGCTGGTGCTCTCGATTCTCACCAGCATCGGGTTCATTACGGCATCGCGTGAACGCGATGCGGCCCGCAACGCGCTCGCCCGTGCGACGGCCTCGGCCGGGTTCTTGCGGGACATGCTGACTTCGCCCGACCCAGAAATGAACGGTCCTTCGGTTCGCGTTGTCGATGTGCTCGACCGCTCTTCCGATCTGATCGATTCCAGCTTCGCGGACCAGCCGCTCGTGGCGCTCGACCAGCACCGCACGCTCGGATGGACATATGCGGCCATCTCCCAGCACGCCAGCGCGGTGCCGCATTTTGAGAGGTCCATCGAGCTCGCACACGGACGGCTCGATCCCGAGGGTGCCGAGTTCCTGATGCTCCGCACAAGCCTTGCCGACGCGCTCCTGTACACGGCGGATACGCAGCGTGCGCTGGAGATCCTCCGTGAGGCATCCGCGGCTTCGGAGCGATCTGAGAGTGTCGAGACCGAAACGCGGCTCCGTGTTTCGCTTAGTCTTGCGGAGGCGCTGCGTTCCAGCGGCGATCCGCAAGCCGGTGTTGATGCGTTCCAGACAGTGCTGGACGAAAGTGAGTCCTTGCTCGGTACCACGCACCCGCTGGTGCTCGATGCGCTCTCGGGGCTTGGTCGGTCGCTCCTCGATCTGAGCAGAACCAGCGAATCGGCCTCGGTATTTGAGACACAAGCCGATCGCCTCGAATCGCTCGGGCGTCGGGCATCTCCGCCGTGGTTCACGGCACGGGGCAACCTGGCGCTCAGCCTCGCCAGTGAGGGCAGACACGGTGAGGCGATCGAGCTCTACGAAGCGGTCCTGGAGGAAGGGCCTGCTTCACTCGGCGAACACCATCACACTATGCTGATGATCCGCAGCGTGATCGGTGACTCCTACCTCGCTGTCGGCCGCGGGTCCGATGCGATCGCGATCAGCCAAAGAGCGATCGACGACCTCGAGCGTCTGAAGGGTGAGGGCCATCCCGACACGCTCGCAGCGGTCTCCAACCTTGCGGTGATGCTGATCAACCTGGACCGGCACGGCGAGGCTCTGCCGCTTGCGATCCGCGCGCACGAGGGACTGTTGCGTATTTTTGAACCGGATCACCCATCGGTCATGGTCGTGCTCCGCAACCATGCTGTTGCGCTGGACGGCATCGGCCAGCATGACGAAGCGGTGATGATCTATCTCGATCTCCTTGACCGACAATTGCCTGTGCTCGGCGCAGAGGCTTACGACGTGCTGGTGACGCGGAATAATCTCAGCTTCGTGCTCTGCAAACTCAACCGTCACTCCGAGGGTCTTGTGCAGATGCAGGCAGTGCTTGCGCACGGGGGTGTCGGGAGCGGATACCCGCCGTATCTTACAGCCGCATTTCTTCGAAACTATGCACGATGCCTCATCGGCACGGGCCGGCTCGACGACGCACAAGCGGCTCTGCACCAGTCCAATGAGCTTGATCCGGGCAACGCTCAAGGCGTCGAAAAGAACCGCGCGCTGCTCGAATCGATCACGAAGCTGCGAGACTAGCTGCGCCAGTGCGTACGGGATAGCCCCTTGAGGGAACCGGAGGGCGGTGAACCCCTCCGCTCAAGACAGATCCGGGTAGGGGCGCACCACTCAGCCGACGCACCCGTCCGTGGGTCATATGATCGAGCAGGCTGCCGCACTCCGGCGATGGCATCCCGATCCAAGACTCGCGGATGTGTCAGCGCATATCGAACGACGTCGATCTCGGGCCGTGAGACGACTGATCGCACACGTAGCTGCTGGCTATAGAAACAGAGGTATCCTGCGCTGCCATGATTCTATCAATTGTAGAATGGTATGCAGGTAGTTCTTAGAATATCGGGTGTACTTGTACCGCCGGTGTCAATGTATCGGCGGGTCCCAGAGAACGCGCTCTCGATATACCGGTGCCAGTGACACATGGATGGGATGTGACGAGGGATTGATGTGCTTTGGGTGATGTTGCTTGTTGTCCTCATGCTGGTTGCCGTCCCGATCGGTTCGGCAGCTTGGAAGCGGGGTCAGCACAAACGGGCCAGTGCGGATCGGGCACGCCCTCCGGTACAGCAGGCGAAGCGCAATGCGGTGGCGTCACGAACGGTCCCCTACACGCGCGGTGCAGGCGCGCGGGACGGCTCACCCCGCTCGAAGGCTTCCGGCCGACCAGCGGGCCCGGGCAAACGGGCTGGGTTCGAGATGCGGTGGTTCGGCGAGGGTGAGACCCTCAAGGTCCATGGTTTCAAGCTGCGCTCGCCCGGTGTGTATGCCTCATCGGGCACATCGAATGGGACCGGCCGGCAGGGATGGGCCACGGACCCATCGGAGATCCTGCTCGATGCACCGGTCCGCAATCCGGCAACGCGCCGGGGATTTTCTGGGACCGATGGCGATGACGAGGTTGGTTACTGGCCTTGGTATTCGCGTATCGACCCCTTCCACCGGCACGCATATCTGTCCTGGCTTGCGTCGGAGAGGTCGTTGCTGCCGCCCCTGGACGGGCTGCTGTTTCTGTACTTCTACGGGATCGAGCGTCGGCTGCTAGTGGACGGGGCGGATCGGAGTTGGGCCCTGCGTGAGGTCGTGCGGCTTCGACGGCTGGATGCGCCACGGGTGGGCACGCGCGAAGGCCGATCGTTCCGAGGCTACAGCGCCGGGCTCCTGTGGTTTGAACTGGCTCGCACACCCGAGCAGTTCGATCCGGCCGGCTTCGAGCGTGTGGTCTCTCTCACAGAGCGTTGGATGCCGGAGCTGCTGACCGCGCCGTTGGCGTGGCTCGCATCGACCGGGTCTCGGCTACCGACATCGCTGGCAAGAGCGATCGCCGAAGCGGATCCTGCGTCACAGCGGAGTGTGGTCACCAAACGTGTCCCGGAGGAATTCACGGAGCTCTTCGAGGGGCGGTACCTGGACACGTTCGGTGGCGAGGGGCTGGAACTCCGGATCTCGAAGCGCGACACGTGGCACACGTACCGCCCGGCAAGCGGTGGGCTCCAAGAGGTCCGGGTCCGTGTGCCGAATCCGATGGGCATCCGGAGCCAGTTCAAGAAGCTGCCTGAAGTCTGGAACTCGTGCATAGCGGATCTCCGCAAGCTTTCGCTTGTGTCGCTTTCGATGGGCTCGGGCGATCTGACTGTGGCGGCATGGGAGGCGATGCCAGCGGAATTGCGCGCGGATGTGGATCACCCGCTGGCGGATGAGGTGACGTCGCTGCTGGCCGGCCATGCCGTTGATGAGGACGGGTCGGACGTCGAGTCTGGGGCGGAGCCCCCGGCCTCGGCAACGCGGGTGCTCGCGGGGCAGCTGGCAGCGCTGGTCGGGATCGAGCGCCGGCCCCGGCTCACGGCGGCGCAGAGCCGACGCATCGCCGACACGCTGGAGAAAACCGGCTACGGTCTGGTACCTGATGCGCGGATCACCCCGATCCGGTACCGCTGGGATGAACCGCTCGCGGTGGTGCCGGGTCTTGACGATGATGGCGTGGAGTCGTCGCGGTACAACGCGGCCGCGTGCGTGCTGCGGCTCGGGCTTTCGATCGCCCAAGCCGATGGCCAGGCCGATAGCGCGGAGCTACGAGTCTTGACCGATCACATCGACGCCGTGTTCGATCTGCCGCCCGAGGAGCAGCGTCGCCTGGCTGCTCTTCGGGACCTCCTGCTGGAGACTGGCTCGGACATCCGGCCCATCGCGAGGAAAATCCAGTCGATGCTGCCCGCCGATGCTCGCGGCAAGGTCGGCCGTCTGCTGGTGGTGATCGCGGCGGCGACCAACGGGATCGATCGCGCGGAGCGGGCGGCCCTCCGCAAGGCGTACCGCGCCCTCGGGCTCGAGGCCGACGACCTCGAGCAGGCTATCGCCGAGATCGCGCCCGAGGTTGGTGGCGGCGAGATCGCGGTCAGCCCGGCGCGTGCCAACCCCCGTGCGGGTGAGCCGATCCAGCATCCCGCGGGCGCGCACGAATTCAGGCTGAATCATGCGACGATCAGCACGATTATGAGCGAGACCCGCGAGGTCTCGCTGCTGCTCGCCGAGGCCATGGGCGCTGCGGATGCAGAAGCGGCGGGGATCGAGCAAGACGATGAGCCGCACCGTGATGATCTCTCTGAAGTCCAGCCTGTATCGGCGGATGCACGCAACGACGCAGCCGATGGGCCAGAGGGACGCTATGCCCCGCTGTACGCGGCACTGATCGCCCGTGAACGCTGGCCTCGGGATCAGGCCGACGCGATCGCTCGCTCGCTCGGGCTGATGCTCAACGCGGGCGTCGAGGAGATCAACGACTGGGCTTTCGAGGCGCTCGGCAGCCCGATGATCGAGGACACGGGCGACGAGCTCCAGGTAGATCGCGGGCTTCTGCAGCGATGATCGATGCTGCGGGTGATGTTTGAGAAGGAGGACCGACGTGGCTGCGACTATCCGTGAGAAGGAGCGTTCGGCGATCCTGAGCTCGCTGGGCGCGGGGGTGGTGCCCTCGCTCGGGCTTCAGCACATCCAAGTGGGACGAAAGGCCGAGCTCGAGGCGCTGCTGGGCGATCTTGAGCGGGTGGAGCGCGGCGGTGCAGCGGTTCGGTTCGTCGTCGGTCGATTCGGCTCGGGCAAGAGCTTCTTCTTGAACCTGGTCAAGTCGGTCGCTATGGAGCGGAAGCTGGTCGTCACCAGCGCAGATATCACCACCGACCGAAGGCTGACCGGGGGCAGCGGTGTCGCACGCTCTCTATTCGCCGAGTTGACGCGCAACATGGCCACGCGTGCCCGGCCGGAAGGCGGGGCCCTCGGCAGCGTCGTCGAGCGATGGATCGCCGACCTCGCGTACGAGGTCGAGTCTGACGGCGGTGTCGAATCGGATGTCGCTGACCGCATCAAGGAGACGCTCGCCCCGCTCCGAGAGCTGGTCAGCGGGTACGACTTCGCGACCGTGCTTGCGGCCTATTACCGAGGGCATGCGGCCCACGACGCAGAGCTTCAGGCCGCTGCCATCCGGTGGCTCCGCGGCGAGTACTCGACCAAGACCGAAGCGCGCCAGGCCCTTGGCGTTCGGACCATCATCGACGACGACTCGATTTATGACTACCTGAAGCTGCTGGCCGCCTTCGTTCGGCTCGCCGGGTACAAGGGGATGCTCGTCTCGCTCGATGAGCTGGTCGTGCTCTCGCACCGTCTGAACAACCGGACCAGCCGCGACCGCAACTATGAGGCGATCCTGCGCATCGTCAATGACTGCTTGCAAGGGTCGGTTGAGGGTCTGATGTTTCTCTTTGCGGCAACGGATGACTGCCTGACCGACCGCCGGCGCGGCATGTTTAGCTACGAAGCCCTGGCGACGCGTCTTGCCGAGAACCGGTTCGCGCAGGACGGATTGGTGGACCTATCGGGACCGGTGATCCGCCTCGCGAACCTCACGCCCGAGGACTGCTTTGTCCTCCTGGCCAACGTGCGTCGGGTCTTCATGCGTGGCGAAGATGAGGAGTCGCTCCTGCCGCAGCCGGCCATGGTCCGCTACCTGGAAAGCTGCCATGAGCGGATGGGATCGGCGTACTTCCAGACGCCGCGCGAAACGATCAAGGATTTTGTGGGGCTGCTCAACGTGCTCGAGCAAAACCCTCAGGCCGACTGGTCGTCGCTGATCGGTGGCCTGACCACGGCTGCGGTCGCCGAGGACCTCGGCGAGCCCGTCGACGATGCGCAACCCGACAGTCCGTCAGAGGACGATGCACGCGGGCAGGCGCAGCCACCATCGGACGACGATGATCTGGTCTCATTCAAGCTCTGATCGTGATGGCCAACGACCCTCCAGAGATCACGCCGCATGCCAAGCACGGCGCGTTCGAACTGCTCGACCGTCGCGTGCAGCGTCAGTTGTACGCGATGCGATGGCCATCGCTCCGGCCGATCCAGGTCGATGCGGTCCGGGCCTACGCGGGCGGTGCGGCGCACATGCTGCTTATGGCTGAGACGGCTGCCGGAAAGACCGAAGCCGCCTTCCTCCCGGTCCTATCTTCCATCGCCGATGAGCCGACCGGCTCCGTGCGCGCGATGTACGTCGGTCCGCTCAAGGCCTTGATCAACGACCAGTTTGCTCGGGTCGATACTCTTTGCACGCACCTCGAGATGCCCGTGCACCGCTGGCATGGGGATGTCAGCCAGAGCCAGAAAGACACCCTTACGCGTGGGCCGGGCGGCGTGCTGCTCATCACCCCCGAGTCGATCGAGTCGCTGCTTCTCAATCGCACATCACGACTCGATGCGCTGTTCGGTGGACTCCGCGCTGTTGTGATCGACGAGCTGCACGCCTTCTTGGATGGCGTGCGAGGCGCCCACTTGGCGAGCCTGCTCGCGCGGCTGAACAGGTACCGCCGACCGGGTGAGCCCCCCACACGCAGAATCGGTCTCTCGGCAACCATCGGCGACCGCCGGATCGGGCAGCGGTTCCTATGCCCGGATGATCCTGACGCTGTCGCGGTCATCCAAGATGAAGCCGAAGCCCCCGAGCTGCGCATGCTGGTTCATGGGTACGACGTCGATGCACTCGCCGCCGAGCCGGCCGGCACCGCCTCCGAGCTTCATGGTGCTGATGGCGCGGATCTTGACCATAGCGTGATAGACCCGGAGCAGCTTGTTGACGCCGCCATCGCCGAAGACCTCGTCGAGCACTGCCGCGGTGGGACCAACCTGATTTTTGCGAACGCCAAGGCGGATATCGAGATCACGGCTGATACGGCCAACGAGTTCTGCCGGCGTGCGGGCCTGCCCGAGTCATTCCTTGTACACCACGGTTCGCTTTCGCGCGAAGTCCGCGAGGATACCGAGTCAAAGATGAAGTCGAGCCGGCCGTACACAGCGATCTGCTCGAGCACTCTGGAGATGGGCATCGATATCGGTTCGGTCCGGCTGGTAGGTCAGATCGGGGCGCCGTGGTCGGTCGCGTCTCTGAAGCAACGCATGGGTCGCAGTGGGCGGCAAGCCGACCAGCCGCGAAGGCTGCGCTGCTACGCCGACTGCTCGATCACACCGCAGGCTCATAACCCGGTCTCGGCGCTCCCGCTCGAGTTGCTGCAGATGGTGGCGGTTTGCGAGCTGATGCTGGAGCGCTACGTGGAGCCGCCGCAGGACGGCCTGCTCGACCTGAGCACGCTGACGCACCAGGTCATGGCGAGTATCTCCGAGCTGGGTGCGGCGACGGCGCAGCAACTGCATGCAAGGCTGTGCGTTGAAGGTCCCTTCCGTGGCGTCGAGCCGGGGCTGTTCGCGAGACTGCTCCGGGCGCTGGGCGCTGCCGACATCGTTGAGCAGGGTGCCGACGGCCAACTTCTGCTTGGCCTTCTAGGGGAGAAGCTGCGCGCGCGGCGTGACTTCTACGCGGTCTTCAGCAGTCAGATCGAGTACGCCGTCCTCGCCGGAAAACGGCTGCTGGGAACCTTGCCACTCCTAACGCTACCAAAGCCGGGAGAGAACATCGTGTTTGCGGGCCGGAGATGGAGCGTGAGTTCTGTTGACAGCGAGCGCGCCGAGATGCACGTGAGTCCTGCAAGCCGCCGCAGCCGTCCGAAGTTCCTCAGCAGCGGCGGTGCTGTGCATCACGAAGTCCGCGAGCGCATGCGCCGAATCCTCGCAGAGACTCGATCGATCGCGTATCTTGATACAACGGCTCGTTCCGCGCTGGAGGCAGCGCGAGTTCTAGCGAACGAGCATGATCTCGCCGAGCGGCGTCTGATTGCCGTCGGTGAGCAGCGGACACTCTGGCTCATCTGGTCTGGCACTGCTGAGATGCGGACGGCCCGTGCTTTTCTCAGGTCGCATGGAATCGATGCAGACGACGAAGAGGTCGCGCTCGAGTGCCACTGCTCTGAGGACAAGCTCGTCCAACTCTTGAAGCGCTCTGCTGCGGACCGTCCCAACCTGCACGAGCTTGCGTCCCACGTGCAGCCAAAGCAGCTACGCAAATATGACGAGCATCTGCCCGATGACCTGCTTGATGTTGGGATCGCTTCATCGCTCCGTTGGCTTCAGCTATTGACCGGTGATGACAGCATCAGCGGCTAACCAGCAGGCTGCCGGAGATCCGCGAGTGGTGTATCAGCCGTTGCAAAAAGACGTCCGGACCGCGCCGGTCCGGTCATTTCGTGTATCGGGGCAATGAAAACCATGCCTGTCGACTGCCGCAGCACACGCACTTCAGAACGGATCCCGCTCGCTATCACATCCTGCCAGCGCTTCGATGAATGAAAGGATCGCTGGCAAGGTTCCCGGGTGCGGTGTGTTCGGGTGTCGACATCCCCTTATTGCAGCGTAGTTCTGTATCCGCTGTCTGATCATGGTTTTAGAACGATTTTGATCCAGGGATGCTGTTCGGTCATGCGCTCGGATTGGAACCTTCCATTATTGTTTTCGAAACGGTGCTTGCGTATCGGGTGAGGCAGGACCACAATAAGCTCGGGTTACGGGGTGCCGCCGATGTGTGCACGGCCCATGCGGAAGTGGAGAGAATATGATGTTGAAGAACCGATCTTCGCGGACATGGTCCGCTGCTGTCGCTGTTGCTGCTGTTGCTGGCACTGCCTCGGCCCAGCCGACGGTCATTTATTCGAACATCGCGGGTGATCCGACCAGCGCGATCCCGGGCGGCGGCACGTGGGACACTGACTTCAGCTTCTTTACGCTGAACATCAGCACGTCCGGCGAGTTCTGGCTGGTCAACTTTCAGGATGACAACACGGACCCCGAGGTTCTGGTCGCCGGCTCGGGTCTGAGCGGCAGCACGGTTCTGCGCGAGGGTGTCGATGGTTTCAGCGGCCGGCTGGTGCAGGGCATCGATTCCTCGGGCAGGATCAACAACTCGGGCAGCTGGGTCGTCGGCGCCGACTTCGACGGGGCCTCCAGCGATGACGATGTGATCCTCGGCGGCGACCTCGGGGGGCTGACAACGCTCTATGCCCAAGAGGGCGGCGCGATCGATGACGGCTACGGTTTCGGCAGCGGCAACACGTGGGACACGCTCGACACCACAGCGATCGATCAGTCCGGCCGGGTCTACTGGGTTTCCGACGGCGTCGACGGCCCGGCCTTTACCAGCGCGAACGATGAGTTCATCGCAACCTCAGACAACCAGGTCATCGCGCAGAAGGGCGTGGATATCCCCGGCAATCAGACCGGCACGCCGAGGCCGCTGGACGACTTCGACCTCGATGATTTTCATGTCAGTGACGACGGCTCGCAGTGGCTTGCCCGCGGCGATATCGGTACGCCGACGTCCGATGACGATGCGCTCTTCGTCAACGGCAACATCGTCATCCGTGAGAGCTTTACGCTCGCCGATGTCGGCGTTACCGGTGCCGGTGCGCTCACGCTTCCTGTCGATGGCCTGACCGGAGGTATCGACCAGCAGTTCATGGCCGGCAACGGCGACTGGTACGCTTTCGGCCAGCTCAACGATGATGCGACCAACTGGGCTGTCCGCAACGGCGAGCTCGTGGCCGCCTCGGGCGACGAGATCTTCCCCGGCGCCGGCGAGACATGGGACGATCCGGCCAACGGCATCCAGGATTTCTCCGTCTTCGTCGGCAACGGTCTCGGGGATTACGTCCTTGCAGGCCTGACGAGCTCGGGTGACGAGGTCCTGGTGTTCAACGGCCAGACCGAGATCCTGCGTAGCGGCGATGCGATCGACCTCGATGGCAACGGGCTGCTCGACGACGGCGTCTTCCTGGCATCCTTCGAGTTTCAAGAGACTCGCCTGGGCGACAACCTTTCGCTCTTCGCGCTCGTCGATTTCCAAGACGCCAGCGGCAGCCCGCTCGGCAGCGGATTTATCACCGTCCTCGTCCCTGCTCCGGCGACGCTCGCGGTAGTGGGGCTGGGCGGAGCTGTGTTGATACGCAGGAGGCGCTGACGGCACTTGTTGTCTTGCGTGGGCGGTGCTCTCACGCGGCCGAAATCAGGCTCTGATCCTGATTGCTCAAGATGCCGCGGGAGTGGCACCGCGCCTCCGTCATGGGCCGGGTTCTTTGGCCTGGACCCAGGGCTTCGTGCTGGCCGGGACCGTGCGGGTTGACGGTATCGCTCTGATCGGGTCTGCCCATCACATCCCGTTTTGTCGACCGCTGCTACCGCTCCATGCTGAGTCGGGAACAGGCCAACCGCATCCCGATGCGTTGCATAGGGCTGATGAGGCTCGCATATTATTGAGACTGAGTCTCAGTAGAGCTAGAGTCGCCCAGCACGCCATACAGGAGAGCCACCATGCCACGCCTTCGCGACGCCATCGCCCTGTTTTCCCTCATGGTCCTTGGTGGAATCGCAAACACCGCGACATCGCAGACGCTCCTGATCGACATCAACGGCCGGATGACCTCTGCGGATCTCGGGATACCGGATCGGTTCGCGGATCTGAATACGACGTTCGACTCGATACCGACCAACGGTGATTACACGCTCCAGATCTACGTGCCCAACTTCGGTGCCTACAGCAGAGGCACGCACACCATCCCGTTCAATCTTGGCAACAGCCTGAACTACGGCCCGGACAAGGACGCGCCGGCCAAGATCAGCACGCCCGGCCTCTCGGTCCTTTTCCACAGCACGCTGCTTGGCACGCTCGAGGGAGTCGCGACGCGCGTCGAGGGCAAGGGGTGGACATTCCTGCCGGATGAGACACAGCTCGCGGATGTTGGCGAGATCACCATCACGGATGGACAGGTCACAGGCGTGGTGTTCGGCTGGTTGGGCCAAGACAACCCGGGTCTGGCGAGTATCAATGGCTACATCGCCGATCGGCGCGGCTTCCCGGTCAAGATCAATTCGATCAAGATTCATGCAGAGAGCTTCTCGACTGTCGTCGAGATCGGGGACATCGCCCTGGTGCGTGCTGTCGCACCTGAGGCCGCCGTCGATGTCGATGCTTCAGCAGACGCTGAGAAGGACTCGTAGAGGAGAGATCGCCGGCGACGCAGTTGGTAGACCGGGCTTCTGCGTTGTCGTGACACAGCGGTTTCGTTGGTCCGCGAGCGTCTCATCCCCGTATGCCGCTCGATTTGGCTTGAAGAGCACCACTGGAAGCAGGGGTGCTCTGACGCTGCTCTCGGTATGCTTGATGCACACAACAGGGCTCGGTCCCGCTGCTCGCTCTCGCTCGGTCAGGCCGCGTTTCTGATCCAGCCGGGGCTGGGCGGGGGTCTGCCGCGTTGTTCTGTTCTGATGGTTCGGTGGGTCGGCACTGGCTGCGAAGATTGTGCTGCATCCTGAAACCGGTGGCTTGTTTCACCAATACTGTGAGAGCGTGGGTCAGGGCTCCTGTCGCCAGGCGCCGGTGCTTTTGGATGGCCTTCGGGTATGATCAGGGTAAGTGGGGGCTGCCTGTGAAGCGGTTTGTTGTGGGTCTGGCAGGTGGCTTGCTTACGGCCATCGTTGTGATCATCGCTCTGGTGCCGCTGCTCGTTCAGACGCCGCTTGCAGAGCGTTTGTCGGGCACGACCGAACCGGATCTTCAGGTTCTAGTCGAGCGGGCGGGTGTTGGCTCGCTCACGAGAACGATCAACGCCCCCGGTGAGATCGAAGCGGAGACGAACGTCGAGATCAGTGCGCAGGTCTCGGCGCGTGTGGTTGAGTTGCCCTTCGATGAGGGTGATGCGATCGCAGCAGACGACGTCATCGTGCGGCTGGATGATCGCGACCTCGCTGCGGCGCTCGACGCCGCTCGTGCGCAGATGCTGGCAGACGAAGCCCGCCTGCTGGGGGCCCAGGCGGAGCTCGAAGAATCCCGCGCTGAAGCGACCCGGCAGCGGTCGCTCTACGAGAGCCGCGATACATCGCTCTCGATCTTCGAGTCGGCGGTGGCTCGGGAGCGCCGCGCCGAGAGCACGGCCGCCCAGATCGAGCATGCGATTGCGATCGCGCGTGCAAGGATCCGTCAGGCCGAGCGCGACCTCGACAACACGGTCATCCGGAGCCCGATTGACGGCGTTCTGACCCGGCGGCAGGCGGAGGTGGGCGAGCTGGTTGTCGTCGGCACGCTGAATAACCCGGCATCGGTCATTATGGAGATCGCCGACCTTTCCAGGATGCTGGTGCAGGCAAGGATCGACGAATCGAACATCGCGCTGGTCGAGCGTGGGCAGCGGGCCACGGTCTACCTCAACGCGTTCTCGGAAAGATCGTTCGACGCCGAGGTGACCTTTGTCGGCCTAGCGCGTCAGCTCTGGCGGGACGGTTCGGGGTATGTGGCCGCCGAGGTGCTGCTTCAGGATGAGGGTGAAAGCCGGCTGCAGACGGGCCTCACAGCGAACGTGGATATCGAGGTCGAGACGCTTGAAGACGTCGTTCGGATCCCGAGCCAGGCGGTGATCGATCGGCGCATCGAGGATCTGCCGCTGAAGGTTGTTGAGGGCAGCGACATCATCGAGGGTGGGCGGACGTTTACGCGTGTGGTCTACATCCTGGATGACGCTGGGCGGGCGAGCGTGCGTCCGGTGGTCATTGGGCCATCCGATCTGACGCACACGGTCGTCCTCGCTGGGCTGGAACCGGACGAGCCTGTGATCGTTGGTCCGTTCCGGGTGCTGCAGGAGCTCCGCGACGGCAAGCCGGTCAGCCGGATCAGCGAGGTTGGCGCCGAGGGTGATGATGGGACGGCGGACGGAGCCGACGGATGAGCATCGCGATCCGTGAGCTTCGCAAGGAGTACCGGCTCGGCTCGGAGCGGGTCCATGCACTCGCTGGGGTCGACCTGACGATCGAACGGAACGAGTTCGTCGCGATCATGGGCCCGTCCGGCTCGGGCAAATCGACCCTGATGAACATCCTCGGCTGCCTCGATCGGCCTACCGCCGGCGAGTACACGCTCAACGGCAGGCCGACGCACAGGCTCGGCCCGGGGCAGCTTGCCAGAGTGCGCAATGAAGAGATCGGTTTTATCTTCCAGAGCTTCGAGCTGCTGCCTCGGCAGACGGCGATCAAGAACGTGACGCTGCCGATGATCTATTCTCGCCGGCACTGGCTCGGGGCGACGGCACGCGCCCGGGCGGCCCTCGAGCGGGTCGGTCTCGGAGACCGCATGCACCACCGGCCGAACCAGCTGTCTGGTGGTCAGCGGCAGCGTGTCGCCGTCGCGAGGGCGCTCGTGAATGACCCGACCATCCTGCTCGCCGATGAGCCGACGGGCAACCTCGATAGCCGTACCACGGTCGAGATCATCGATCTGTTTCAGTCGCTGCACGCGCAGGGACAGACGATCGTGATCGTGACACACGAGGAAGAGGTTGCCGGCTACGCGGAGCGGATTGTGCGGCTTCGCGATGGCCTGATCGTCAGCGACCACGCGACCGCGGAGGACCCGACGCACCGCGAGTTCCTGCGCTCTGCGGCGATGAACGCGGTCTCGCAGGAGGCTGCGGGAGTATGACGGCACGCCTGCTCAGCCCGCTGATGATGCTCGTCCGCGTGATGATGCAGACTCTCTGGCTCGCGATCGCGCAGGTGCTGGCCAATAAGTTCCGGACGTTCCTGACGACGCTGGGCATCATCATCGCTGTGGCTTCGATCGTTGTGGTTGTCGCGGGTCTGTCCGGGATGCGGCAGTTCGTCCTGAACCAGTTCGAGACGGTCGGCGTGAAGCGCATCTTCGTCGATGGCACGCTTCCGCCATCGTGGCGTGCGAGGCTGAGCTGGAGAGATGTGCAGCTATCGTACGACGAGGTCGTTGCGATCCGTGAACGCGCCACGACGCTGCGTCACTTCGTTCCGATGTATTTCGGGTCGTACGCGGTGCAGCACGAGGAGCAGACGCTGGACGGCATCGGCGTCTGGGGTATCGAGCCCGCGTGGCACGACGTCGAGAACCGCGAGGTCGTAGCCGGGCGGCGTTTCGGACCGATCGACCTACGCGAGCGCCGGAGCGTCTGCCTCGTCAACGAATCCGCCATCGAAGAGCTCAACCTGCTCAAGGATCCGACCGGAACCTTCGTGCTGCTTTCTGGGCGCAGGTTCTTGATCGTCGGTGTCGTCGAGACGCTGGACCAGGCGGCGGCCTTCGGCGGCGGGAACGCCAGGACCGAGCTGTTCATTCCGTTCACTACTGCGGTCGCCCTCAACCCGGATGGCTGGGTCAATTTTGCGCAGGGCGAGATGGTCGAGGCCAACATCGCCGACGAATCGATCGCTGAGATCGGTGCGATCCTGCGCCAGCTCAGGGGCATCGAGCCCGGCGAGGAGAATACGTTCGAGGTCGATGTCGTCCAGGAGTTCATCGATCAGTTCAATCAGATCGCGCTGGTAACTTCGAGCGTTGCCGGCGGCATTGTCGCCATCAGCCTCATCGTTGGAGGCATCGGCATCATGAACATCATGTTGGTCTCTGTCAGCGAGCGGACGCGCGAGATCGGGCTGCGCAAGGCGATGGGCGCGCACCCGATGATTATCCTCACGCAGTTCCTCGTCGAAGCGGTCGTGCTGTGCCTAGCTGGGGCGACGATCGGTCTGTCGATCGGGCAGGCGGTCGTGCTCGGTGTGAGCGCGATCCCGACGCTCCCGATCGACTCGCTCCAGGTGCCGGGGTGGGCCGTGCTGCTCAGCGGCGGTTTTAGCTCGGCGATCGGTGTGATCTTCGGTATTTTTCCTGCGATCAAGGCGGCACGCCTTGATCCGATCGCGGCGCTGCATCATGAATGACTTGACTGCTCGGGCTCAGGGTCTTCGGGGGGCGCTGCTGATCTGCTTCGCCGCGGGCGGCTTGATGGGGTGTGCAAACCCGCTGGCCATTTCGACCTCTGATTTCGCGAGGGTCCCGGAAGACCGCATCGCAACGATCCGTTCGCTGAAGATCGAGCCGGCGGGCGTTGACGATTCGAACACGGTCGATGGCGATCTTCCCAGCACGATCCTCGGCTCGTCTGAAGTTACTGAGCTCTCGCTCGATGCCGTCCGACGGCATGCGCTGGAGAACAACCTCGATCTCAGGGCTGCGGCTTTTGATTCAGAGATCGCGCAGCAGGCTGTAGATGAGGAGATCGCGCGGTTCGATTCGGTCTTCAGGATCGATGCGTCGTACTCGGAGACCGATACGCCGACGTCGTCGACGCTTAACAATGCGCAGGCGGACCAGGTGTTTGTGCAGCCCGCGCTGATTCAACCTCTGCTGACCGGCGGCTCGGTCGAGCTCTCGCTCCCGCTCACAAGGTCGAGCACCAATAACCAGTTCACAACGCTGGATCCGGCGTTCGAGAGTGATTTCGTTGTTCGCCTGACGCAGCCGCTGCTGCGCGGGGGGGGACGGGAGCGGGCTACTGCGAACGTGCGGATCGCCGGCATCGAGCGGGCGGTTGCCGAGGTCCGCACGCGTGCAGCGGTCACGACGACACTCTCGGGCGTCGATCGCACCTACTGGGAGCTCTGGGCTTCACGCCGTCAGCTCGAGCTACGTATCGAAGAATTCGAGGTCGCGCGTGACGTGCTCGCTCAGGCGGAGCGTCTGGTCGAGGCCGGCGCCGCCGCCGAGATCGAGGTCATCCGTGCCCAGGCCGGTGTCTCCGATCTGCTCAGCGGCATCTTGCAGATCGAGCAGATCGTGCTCCGGCGGCAGCGCGAGCTCAAGCGTGCGATGAACCTCGGCTCGCTCCGTGTGAGCGACGAATCGATCGTGGTGCCGACGACCGATCCATCGCCGGCGCCGCTCGATCTCGACCGCGATGCGCTTCTCGATGTCGCTGCCGAGACCCGGTCCGAGTTGCTGGAATTGGAACTCCAGCTGATCGCGGACGCAACCCGGATCGATGCGGCGGAGAATGACCGCCTGCCGCAACTCGACCTGACCGCCTCGTACCGACGCAACGGTCTCGGCGATGGCTTCGATTCATCAATTGAGCAGCTCTACCAGGACGACTTCTCCGAGTATTCGGTGGGTGTCACCGCGTCGATACCGATCGGGAATCGTGCCGCCGATGCTCGGCTTCGACGGGCGACACTCCAAAGGCTATCGCGGATCGCGACGCGCGATGCGAGGGAACAGACGATCGAGCAGGATGTCCTTGATGCGGTCGAACGGATCCGTTCCGACTGGCAGCGGATCATCGCCGGTCGTCAGTCGGTGACGCTCAACGCACGCAGCCTTGCAGCAGAGCAGCGGCAGTTCCAAGAGGGCCTTTCGAACTCGGTCGACGTTCTCCAGGCGGCAGGGCGGCTCGCTGCGGCTCGCGCTGAGGAGATCCGCGCGGTTGCGGACTACGAGCTTGCGCGCATCGCGCTGGCAGAAGCGACCGGAACCGTTGTAGGATTTGTCTTCGACGACTAGCGCAGCGGGCATGGATCCGGTTATTACCCTATGAGCGCGGGACAGGATTGCCTAGCCATCTGCTGTAATCGTATCTTTGATGTAGGAGGGCTCGGTAGCTCCGTTGGTCTCTGGCGTCCGTGATGGTGCTGCCCATTGCCAACGCATCGAGTCTCTTTGGCTGCTGCCTGGACAACTATTTATACATCAGAAGGTGGTTCGTCCGCGGGTCGTGCACGTGTGCTGTCCTCATATGAGCAACGCCTAGGCGATATCGCCGGGATCGCGATGGGCATGCGCTCACGGCTCGTCAGTGCCCATCGGATCGAGGGCAATCTACCCTACAATGCGGTATGAACCAGATCCGAATAGCGGCTTTGTTGTTTGTCTGTCTCGCATCCGTAGCATCGGCGCAGGTCGATGATATCTCGGTGCTCGTTCCTCACGAGACTCCGGATAAGAAGATGCCTGCCGGAGACCGCGCGCTCGGCGCGGCCGGGCCACGCGGCCTGATTACGCGTGATGTGTATCGCGAGCGGCGACTGCGTCTGCTCAGTCACATGCGTGACAACGGCTATTCCGCGGCGGTGATCTTCAACGATACACGGAAGTCGCCTTCGGGCGGGCCGGACCGCTCCGGGCTCGATTTCTACTACCTCACGGGTATTGAGCACGAATCCGGCGCGGCTCTTCTGCTCGATCCCGATGCGGATCAGCACACCGAGTCGCTGTATCTTCCGATGCTTGATGTCGAGGATCACGTCTGGCACGGCGAGCGGTCTGCGCTGGGTCGTGAGCTGGAGCTGAGCACGGGCTTTGCTCGCGTACGACGCCTTGGGTCGCTCCCAGGGTCGCTGGCGACTGCGATCCTGACCGGCGAATCGTACCGGGCGGTGTTCCTTGGACCGGTGGTGGGTTATTCAAGCCCGATGCCCGAGCAACTCAGTGTGCTGCGGAACGCGACCGCACGCATACCGGGTGCATCTGTCGCGCTCGACCGCGAGATCCTCCCCGCGATGCGTCAGGCCAAGGATGCGTACGAGATTGAACTCACACGCAAAGCGATAGCCAATACGACTGCCGGACTGCTAGCCGGGATGAGCCGTGTCCGGCCGGGCATGACTGAATTCGAGCTTCGCACGATCATCGAAACCGCGTTCCACGAGGCCGGCTCACGCAGGCTGGCGTTCGGAAGCATCGTTGGTTCCGGTCCAAATTCCTGTGTGCTGCACTATCGCGGTGAGCACGATCACCGTGTGATGCGGGCTGGTGAGCTGGTGCTCTGCGATGTCGGCGCGGAGGTTGAGAACTACGCAGCGGATATCACGCGTACCTTCCCGGTGTCAGGCACGTTTACCCCGAGACAGCGGGAGGTGTACGAGGTCGTGCTGCGTGCTGCCGACGAAGCGATCAGCGCGATACGTCCAGGTGTGACGTTCCGTGAACTCAACGACATCGCGCGTGGTGTGATCGAGTCCGAGGGCTATACCGATGACATGAAGCACGGCCTTGGGCATTTTCTTGGGCTCTATGTGCACGACACGGGCAACTACCATCTCCCGCTGACTCCAGGGACGATCATCACTATCGAGCCGGGGATCTATTTGCCCGATGAGGATATTGGCATCCGCATCGAGGACGACATCCTCGTCACCGAGTCCGGCTTCGAGGTGATGTCCGGATCCCTGCCCCGAACCGCTGACGAGATCGAGGCGTTTATGGCAGAGCACCGCTGACGCCTTCAATGCCATGCAGCA